>PHBF01000043.1 GCA_002841905.1 Deltaproteobacteria bacterium HGW-Deltaproteobacteria-17 | reverse complement strand
ATGGCCATGGAAACCGTGTTCATGCCGCACCTCCGGATTCCCCCCGGGAATCCTGAGGAAGGATTACCAGAAACCGCGAAGCCCGGTGGTTAGCAGTTCGTTAGAAAACCAACGGTTTGTGAGGAACTCGTGAGGAACGTCAAGATTTTTCTGTAAGGGTCTTGCGGATCAGATCCATGATGGCGGTCATCGGATAGGGCTTGACGAAGACGCCACGAACCCCCAGCTCACGGTACAGGAAGACCAGGCTGTTGTCGGCCGAGGACAGGAACAGGAACACGGGCACCCGGGACGACTGCAGGCGGGAGCACAGCTCCAGCAGGCTGAAGCCGTTGAGTTGATCGGTGACGAAAATCACGTCGGGCCTCTCCTGCATGGCCGTGGCGATGGCGTCCTCGGGATCCGGGCTGGACAGGACGTGCATGTTCGGCAGCTGGGTGCGCAGGGCGCTCTTGAGCGCCTCGCCGTCTTCGGTGTCGGCGTCGAGCAGCAGCAGCAGCGGACGGCTGTATTTCTCGGTGCGCGACGGCATGCGGAACTGGAGCAGCTCCGCGCGCAACGCCTCGCAGGAGCGATAGCGCCGGCCATAGTCCTTGGCCATCGCGTTCTGCACGATGGTGTCGACGTACAGCGGCAGATCCGGACGCTCCGCCGTGATGCGCGGGATCTCCTCGTGCAGGTGCATGTCGAGCAGCTCCACGAGGGAATCACATTCGTAGGGCGGGTGCCCGGTCAGAAGTTCAAAAAATATGCAACCGATCGCATAGATGTCGGGGAGGTGCTGCCGGTCCATCGGCAGATCCTCGGTGCGGATGCGCTCGGGCGCCAGGTACAGGGGGGTGCCTTCGACCAGGCGATCCCGGGAAGACGGGGACAGGGAGGTCAGCCCGAAGTCCGTCAGCGCGACGCGAAAGTTGTCATTGGCCAGCAGCACGTTGGCCGGCTTGACGTCGCGGTGGGCGATGCCCTTGGCGTGCACGGCCCCGAGCCCGGCGCAGATCTGGGCGATGATGCCGATGGCCACGTCCAGGGGCAGCGCGTCATGCCGGGAGGCGTAATCCTCGACCAGATCGGCGAGGTTGCGGCCAGGAATATGCTCCATCAGGAAATAATAAAAGTCATCCTTCTCGCCGAAGGAATAGATCTGGACCACGTTCGGGTGGTTGATGTGCGCCATGGCCACCGCTTCGCGACGAAACCGCTCGATGGCATCGGGGTTGCGGATGGTCTTGAGCTTGAGGACCTTGACCGCCACGCGGCGTTCCAGGAACAGGTCCGTGGCCAGGTAGACGACGCCCATGGCCCCCCGGCCGAGGATCTTCTCCAGGCGGATCTTGCCCTCGAGCAGGGTGCCCAGGGGAAAGGGATCCGCGGCGAAGGAGGATGGCGGAGGTGCCGGCATGTGTTGATTCTAGTCGACCGGGACCACGTCGGTGACCCAACGATAGTAGCTGACCAGGACCTCCGAGGGATGGTTGGGATCGAAGGTCTGACCGATGAACACGATGGTGTTGGCGCTGGCACGGTAGTCAAAGCCGGAGACACGGCTGCGGGGCAGCGGCAGGCCATCCTTGGACACCGAGAGCGACAGGCTGATGGGGTGGTGCAGCAGGCGCACCGGGGAGGAGGAGGCGACGATGTCCTCGATGATGACCTGCAGCGTGGGACCGAGATCCGTCTGGCAGATCGATCCGATCTGGCCGCCGAGGTACTGCACGACGTCGAGGTAGCCCTGGCCGACCTGATCCGCCGTGTCGCAACCCGTGGGCGGCGGACCGATCAGCGCGTGGGCCTTGCCGATGCCGCCCGTGGAGGACGCGCCCTGGAGCAGCTGGACCGTCGGTCCGATCACATCCCACATGCAGGCCGGATCGACGCTGGACATGCCGGACCCTTCGCCGGCTCCGCAGGAGTCCTTGAGCTCCTCGGCGCGCTCGTCGGAGACGTAGATCACGACCAGCGTGGCGTCGGGGCGGATCCGGCTGGTGCTGCCGGCCGTGCGAGGCAGATGGTTCACGATGGCGTTGTAGCCCTGCGTGATGCCATGCTCCGTGCCGCCCTCCTCCTGGCCGCTGCCCCACGGCTCGAGCACGCACTGCTGGAACTGGGCGAGGTTCCCGGACCCCAGGAAGAAGTCACCGGACTGTCCCTGCGCGGTGCAGAACCGTCCGTCGTTGACGATGCCGACGTCCACGACGCCCATGCGGAAGTCCAGTCCGTAGGCGATGGCGCGGTTGAAGAAGTTCACGGCGTTGTTGGCCACCGAGGTCTGCTCCTCGTACATGGAGCCGGACTCGTCGATGACCCAGATGATGTCGGCGATGGGCACCGTGGAGACCTCGTAGGGCTCGCACTCGTCCTCGTGTCCGGCCGTCGGGCCGGCCCAGCCCGTGGAGTTGGAGAAGTCGTCGAGGTTCATGGCCGTGGTGACCGCGGAGTTGTCGTACTGCGTGCGACGGGCGACACCGCCCTGGACCACGAGATAGGTGTCCTTGATCGTGAACGTGCCGTCGGAGTTGAAGGCCTTGGGCTCGGCCTTCTGCACCGAGACCGCCGCGACGAAGGTCGTGTCCGCGGACCCGAAGGCGTCCACGGGAGGCAGGTTGGACAGCGTGTTCTCGGGGACGCCGAGCACGGCCGCAAGGAACTTGTTGCGGACGGCCGAGGGCGTCTGGCTCGCCGAGGTGGTGATGTCGAAGATGGCGTTGACGATGGTGGGATACTCCTCATGGGACATCGTCTGGCTGCCGGAGGCGCGCATCAGGACGTTGGCGGCGCCGAAGGCCAGCTCGACGCGGGTCTTCATGAGGGAGAAGTTCTCGTTGAGGCTCTCGACGGGGACCCCGCCGGCCTGCTCCAGCTCGCGCGTCAGGGTGAAGCCCGCGACCTCGCTGCCGACCTCCTGCAGATCATGGCACAGGACCTGTTCATGGGCGGAAGGGGACTGCAGGTTCACGGTCTGGGTGACGGTCTTGTTCTCGAGGCCGAGCTTGACGAACGTCATGTCCATGAACTTGACGTCCTTGCGCCCCAGGGGGTTGTCCTCGGTCGCCGGGTTGCACACGAAGGTGCCTTCCTGTCCGTCTGGCACGCCGTCCCCGTCGGTGTCGGGATTCAGGCGGTCGGTCTCGCCGTGGGCGCACTGGAAGGAGTAGGGAGGATCGCACACGCCGGTGCCCAGGCAGTACTGTCCTCCACCGCACTGATCGGCGGGGTCGGTCGCGCCGAACACGCAGGTGGTCTTGCAGGTGCCGACCACACCGTCCCCGTTGCGATCCTCATCGCGATCGAGGACGCCGTCGTTGTCGGTGTCGGGATCGATGAAGTCGGGCTTGCCATCGCCGTCGAAGTCCAGCGGAGGCGTGTTGGGATCGTCGTCGCCGGCCTCGATGTGATCCTGGACACCGTCATCGTCGGAGTCCAGATCCATGTAGTCCGGGATCGAGTCCCCGTCGGAGTCGGTGTTGTACCGGCAGCCCTCGTCGCGGTTCAGGATGCCGTCGTTGTCGGCGTCCTCGAGCAGGACGCAGTCGGGGTTGACGACGTTGTTCAGGTTGTTATGGTTGTTGTAATTATTGGTTTTTTTATCCTTTCCCGTGTTGCATGCGGTCAGGCCGGAGAAAAGGATGGGAACCAGGAGAAGGGAAAGGATGTTGAATTTCATGATGATACCTCATCGCGGCATCAGAACCGCGCTGCCCGGAAAAGGCATGTAAATATAGCGTTGAACGGGGGGATTGTCGAGCCAAACCGGGAGAAAGTCGAAGCAGGGTGTTTATGGACGGATCGCCGTGAAATCACCGGTGAAGTTGCCGCCGGCGAGGGAGCCGAACCAGCGCCCCGGGTGCATGTCGCGGTCGGTGACGATCGGGGACATGCCGCGCAGGGAGAGCAGGTTCAACTGGACCGTGATGTTGTCCAGGGCGTTGAGGATGGCGTTGATGGCGTTCTGCTTCTGGCTGTTGCAGGCGGAGAAGACCGGGCTGTAGACCGAGGGGGCGTCCTCCCAGATGGACCAGACGAGATCCTCGATCGCGACGGCGATGGAGTCACAGTCGATGATGTCCTCGAGGGCTTCTTCGAGGCTGTAGTAGCAGGGCATGTCCGAAGAGCTGCAGGACACGATCGTGACCATGGCTTCGATGGCCCAGCGCACCAGGCCGCCGACGACGTTCTCGATCCGGTGACGGTCGATGTAGAACGTGCCGCAGATCTCGCGGGAGGTGAAGTCCTCGGGGTGGACGGTGAAGCCCAGGATGTTCTGGGGGCTGTCGGAGACGACGTTGCCGCGGTAGTCGAACTCGACGATGTCCCAGGACTGGGTGCCGTAGTACTCGTTGTTGCCCATCGGAATCAGGAAGACCGTATGGTAGACGCGCATGTCGTCGACGATGTCGGACACGTCGCCGAGCACGACGATCATCTGCTGGGCCCAAGGCGGAATGTATTCATCGATGAGATCGTCGACGAGATCGCGGCCTTCGTGACGGCCCGGCAGGGTTGGGACGAAGGGGCCTGGCATGCGCTCGGCCGGTTTGAGCAATTGCCGAAGTCGGTGGACAGCGCCGCGCTCTCGCACGCGGCGTTCCGCGGTCTGGCCCGTCACGCGGCGGCAGGGGCGTGGCGGGCGGACCAATTGCTGGTCGACGTCACGCGCGGTTTCGTGGGCGCGGGCGACCTGCTGGCGATCGCCGGGGCCGAGGGCCTGCGTCCGACGCTGGTCGTCGATCTGTCCACGGCCGCCTTCAACCCCTTGTCGGCTTCGGCGCGCGTGCAGTTCGATGCGCTGTCGGAGCTTGCCGATCTGGCCGCGACCGACGCGGCGGGCGCGGCGATGCTGTCGCGGGCGCTGGACCGCGAGGTCGGCGTCGCCGATCTGGCCGGAGCTATCGGCGATATCGACGACGGAGGCGCGCCGCGCGACTTGTTGGCGGCTGTGAAGGCAGGCGCCGCGCGCGTGCGCGTCCAGCCGTGGCTGTGGGCTGTGACGCCGGTCAGCCCGTTCGAATCGGCGTTGCGCCTGATCGATGCCGACAAGGCGGCGGCAGAGGCCGGGCTGGCGCGGACCTGGCTGGCCTGAGCGGCGATGGGCGCGGTCGAATTCTATCATCTGGACGGCCGCGACTGGCAGGGCGAGGCGCGCCTTGCCGCCCAGCGCGAGGCAGGCGACTATACCGCGTCCTTCTGGCGGCCGTCGATCGGCGCACCCTTTCCGCCGGGCCGGAGCGATCCGCGCATCCTCAGCTACAGCGTGATGCACGCGCTTGGCCTGTTTAGCGGTCCCGACTATGCGATGGTGATGCTGCGCGGCGCCGATGGCGCGATTGTGCATAGCTCGATGGTGATGCCCGGCTTCGCCCGCTTTCCCTTCATGGCGGCGGCCGACCTTCAGATCGGCGCGACTGAAACCCGGTCCGCACACCGCGGCAAAGGTCTCGCCGTCCGGGCGATCGACGAGATTGTGACTTTCTTCGGCCGCGAGCGCGGCTATTGGTATTTGACGGACGAAACGAACGAAGCGTCGGTTGCGGTGATCCGCAAGGCGGGATTCCGCTATGCTGGAAGCGGTGACAAATGCCCCCGTTTCGGGCTACGGGCGTTCGGCTTCTATGCCATCACCCATCCCGCCGACCGGATTTCTTCCCTGCCAGAAAGCAAGACGCCATGACCGAACGCACCGTGCCCTTCTTCAACTATCCGGCGCTGTTCGCTGAACGCGGTGACGAATATGCTGACACGCTGCGCGAAGTGATGGCGCGCGGCGCCTATATCATGCAAAAGGACCTTCTCCAGTTCGAGGAGGAGCTGGCCGATTTCCTGGGCGCGAAGCATGTGATCGGCGTCGCCGACGGCACCGTCGCGCTGACGCTGTCGCTGAAGGCGTCGGGGATCGGCGCGGGCGATGAAGTGATCGTGTCCTCGCACACGTTCGTCGCGACTGCCGCCGCTGTCCATCACGTCGGCGCGACGCCCGTGATCTGCGACTGCCTGCCCGACAGCATGATGGACCCTGCGAGCGCCGCGCGCATGATCAGCGACAGGACGCGCGCGATCATGCCGACCCAGCTCAACGGCCGCACGAGCGACATGAGCGCGATCGGCGCGATCGCGAAGGAGCATGGGCTGAAGATCGTCGAGGACAGCTGCCAGGCGCTCGGCGCGTCGTTCGGCGGCACGAAGGCGGGGCTGTTCGGCCTCGCGGGATCGTATAGCTTCTTCCCGGCGAAGACGCTCGGCTGCTTCGGCGACGGCGGCGCGATCGTCACCAACAGCGACGATGCGGCGGCGGCGATCCGCCAGATGCGCGACCATGGCCGCGGCGCCGACGGCAAGGTGCGCGCCTTCGGCCACAACGGCCGCCTCGACAATATCCAGGCGGCGATCCTGCGGCTGAAGCTCGCGCGCTATGACGACGCGATCGCGCGGCGCCGGGCGATCGCGAGCCGCTATCAGGCGGGGCTGCACGATGTCGCGCAATTGCTGCTGCCGCCCGCGCCCGACAGCGACGACCTGCGCTTCGATATCTTCCAGAACTATGAAATCCAGGCCGAGAACCGCGACGACCTGCGCGAGCATCTGGCGGCGCACAACGTTGGCACGATCATCCAGTGGGGCGGCTGGATGCTCCACCAGTTCGACGACCTCGGCCTGCGCGCGCATGCGCCCTATGCCGAGGAAATGTCGAAGCGCTTCATGATGCTGCCGATGCACCACATGCTGGCGGACGACGACGTCGATTATGTGATCGAACAGGTCCGGGCCTTTTACGCCTGACCGGCAGCGAACAGGAACAGACAGATGAGTAATGAACCCATCGCCGTATCCGGCGGCCTTCGTACCAACGCCGAACAGGTCGAAGCCTCGCGCAACCGCGCGCTGTTCGAAGCCAATCCTTCGAGCTGGGAAACCAAGCTCGAAAATTTCCCCAAATATGTCCGTCGCCAGAATTTGACGCGCTTCCTGGCGCTCTACGAGATCTTCAAGCTGATCCTGCCCGTAAAGGGCTCGATCATCGAGTGCGGCGTCAATCATGGCTTCGGCACGATGAGCTGGGCGAAATTCTCGGCGATCCTGGAACCCGTCAACCTGATGCGCCGCGTCTATGGTTTCGACACGTTCGAAGGCTTCCCCGGCGTGTCGGAAAAGGACCGTTCGGCGACGTCGCAGCATGTCAAGGAAGGCGACCTCGCGGCCGACGTCCACGACGAGCTGACTCAACTCTTCGATATCTATGATTCGACGCGCTTCATCGGCCATGTGAACAAGGTGAAGCTGGTGCGCGGCGACGCGACGAAGACGATTCCGGCTTTCGTCGAGGAAAATCCGCATCTTCTGGTGTCGTTACTCTACCTCGACTTCGACCTTTACGAACCCACCAAAGTCGCGCTTGAGCATTTCCTGCCGCGGATGCCCAGGGGCGCGGTGGTCGCGTTCGACGAACTCGACAATCCGCTGTGGCCCGGCGAAACGCTGGCGATGCTCGAAACCCACGCCCGGCGTCCGCTACGCATCCAGCGGCTCGACTTCGACCCCTATATCGGTTTCGCGATTCTCGACTGAGGACCACGCCATGCAACAGGCCCCGGCCACCAACCAGATCGACACGCGCGACATGGCGCTGGCGATTCGCCGCCACGCGGTGCAGATGACGCACCTCGGCAAAAGCTCGCACGTCGGCTCGGTGCTGTCGCTCGCCGACATATTGGCCGTGCTCTATGGGCGCGTGATGGCGGTCGATCCCGCCGATCCGCGCTGGGCCGACCGCGACCGCTTCATCCTGTCGAAGGGGCATGCGGGGGCAGGCGTCTATGCCGCGCTCGCCGAACGCGGCTTCCTGCCGCGCGAACAGCTCCGGACGCATTACCAGAACGGGTCGAAGCTGTCGGGCCATGTCAGCCACAAGGGCGTGCCGGGAGTCGAATTCTCGACCGGCTCGCTCGGCCACGGACTCAGTGTCGGGACCGGGATGGCGCTCGCCGCCAAGCGCGCGGAGCGCGGCAATCGCGTCTATGTGCTGTTGTCGGACGGCGAGTGCGACGAGGGTTCGAACTGGGAAGCGATCATGTTCGCCGCGCATCACAAGCTCGACAATCTGGTCGTCGCGGTCGACTATAACAAGATCCAGTCGCTCGATCTCGTGTCGAACACGCTCGCGCTCGAACCCTTCGCCGACAAGTGGCGCGCGTTCGGCTGGCATGTGGTCGAAGTCGACGGGCACGACCATGACGCGCTGTTCGCCGCGCTCGACGTGCCCGCGGGCGGGCGCGGACAGCCGAGCGTCGTCATCTGTCACACGACGAAAGGCAAGGGCGTCTCCTTCATGGAGAATCAGGTGCTGTGGCATTACCGGACGCCGCAAGGCGACGAATATCACGACGCGCGCGCCGAACTCGGCCTGACGGGCGAAGGGGAGACGGCCGATGCGTGACGCTTTCATCGCCGAGCTGCTGGAGATGGCCGAGCGCGATCCGTCGATCATGCTGATCACGGGCGACCTCGGTTTCGGGGTGCTCAACGCCTATATCGAGCGCTTTCCGCGCCAGTTCCTGAACGCGGGAGTCGCCGAGCAGAATATGACCGGACTGGCCGCGGGCCTCGCGCTCGAAGGGCACAAGGTCTATACGTATTCGATCGGCAATTTCACGACGCTGCGCTGTCTGGAGCAATTGCGCAACGACGTCTGCTACCACGACGCCGACGTCACGGCGGTCGCGGTCGGCGGCGGGTTTTCCTATGGCCAGCTCGGCATGTCGCACTTCGCGACCGAGGATCTGGCGATCCTGCGGGCGCTGCCCAACATGACCGTGGTCGCGCCGTCGGACCCGTGGGAGACGCGCGTGCTGACGCGCCAGATGGCTGCGGCGCCAGGTCCCAAATATCTGCGCCTCGACAAGGGCAAGGCGGGGCTGACGCCTGACGAGAGCGACGTGACACTGGGCAAGGTGCGGACGATCCGCGACGGGGCGGCGCTGACGATCGTCACGGTCGGCGCGATCCTGTCGGAGGCGCTGAAGGCCGCCGACGCGCTAGCCGGGCAGGGGATCGACGCGCGCGTCCTGTCGGTGCACACGCTGAAACCGCTCGACCCGGCGCCGCTCGTCGCCGCCGCGCGCGAGACGGGCGCGATCGTCTGTATCGAAGAACACAGCACCGTCGGCGGTCTCGCCGGGGCGGTCGCGCAGCTCTGCCTCGAACAGGGGGCAGCGCCGAAGGCGTTCCGCGCGGTCGGACTCGCCGATCTCTATCCGACGATCGTCGGCGACCAGAACTATCTGCGCAGCGCCTATGGCATGGATGCCGCCGCGATCGCCGCGGCCTGCCGCGCCGCGATCGAGGTCGCCGCATGACCGCGATCGCGAGCCGCAGCTATCCCCTGAAGCGGCTGTTCGACTTCGTCTTTTCGGCGGGATTACTGGTCGCCACGTCGCCGCTTTTGCTCGGATCGATGTTCGCGGTCTGGTTGCAGGACTATCATTCGCCTTTCTACAAGGCGCCGCGCGTCGCGCGTGGCGGTGGCGACTTCACGATGATGAAGGTGCGCTCGATGGTCGTGAACGCGGCGAAAAGCGGCGTGAACTCGACCGGCGCCGACGATCGCCGCATCACCGCGGTCGGTCATTTCATCCGCCGCTGGAAGATCGATGAGCTGTCGCAGTTCCTGAACGTGCTGGCGGGATCGATGTCGGTCGTCGGCCCGCGCCCGCAGGTGCGGCACTGGGGCGTCGACCTCTACACCGAGGAAGAGATGCAACTGCTTTCGGTGCGTCCGGGAGTCACGGACCTCGCCTCGATCGTCTTTTCGGACGAAGGCGAGATATTGGCCGGGGCGGAACATGCCGACCTCGAATATAACCGCGTCATCCGGCCGTGGAAAAGCCGCCTCGGACTCTTCTATGTCGAGCATATGTCGCTGGGACTCGACTTGCGCATCGTGTGGCTGACTTTCCTTGCGATCGTCGACAAGCGCGCCGCGCTCGCGGGAGTCGCGAAAATCCTCGAACGCCATTCGGCCGATCCGCTGCTGATCGCGGCATGCCGCCGCGACACGCCGCTAGCCGCCTATCCGCCGCCGGGCGCAAACGAGATCGAAACCGGCGCGAGGATGGCGGCAGGTACATGACGGCGACGGTGAATCGGTCCGCCGTCCGCGTTGTTCACATAACGACGGTGCATCGGCCCTTCGACACGAGGATATTTTCCAAGCAAGCGGTGACGCTCGCGGCAGCGGGCTATGACGTCGCGCTGGTTCAGCAGGGTGAGAATCCCGATAAGCGGAGCGGCGTCGAAATTCTGCCGATCCCGACATATCGCAGCCGACTGCTGCGCATGACGGCAGGTGTTGCGCGCGCGGTCGGCCATGCGGTCCGACACCGCGCACAGGTCGTCCACATCCATGATCTGGAACTCGTCTGGGGAGGGCTGCTGCTGAAGGCGACGGGACGGCGCGTCATCTATGATATTCACGAGGATGTCGCGAAAGACCTGGACGACAAGGCGTATCTGCCGGGGTGGATCGTTCCCGTCGCTCGCGCCGCCGTGGTCGTTTTCGAACGCTTCGCCGAGCGGATATTCGACGCGCAATGCGCCGCCACGCGTGCGATCGCGGCGCGCTTCAAGCGCGGCAGCACGCGTCTTATCCGCAATACGCCGATTGTCGACGAACTGGTCGCGCCGACGAACAGGCCATTTGCCGAACGCGCGCCGGTCGCCGCCTATGTGGGTGGCCTCGCGGCGTTCAACGGCGCGGCTTCGATGGTCGAAGCGATCGGACTCTTCCCCCAGGATTCGCCGATCCATCTGGTGATGGGCGGGCGCTTCCCCGACGACCGTTTCCAAGCCGACGTGCAAGCGCTTTCGGGGTGGCGCAAGGTCGACTTCCGCGGTTGGGTCGATCGTCCGCAGATGGCCGCGATCCTCGCCGACGCGCGCTGCGGACTCGTCGTATATCATCCGACACCGAATGTGATCGAATCGGAGCCAAATAAATTCTTCGAATATCTGACGGCCGGGCTGCCGCTGATCGCCTCCGATTTTCCGGCCTGGCGCGCCTTTGTCGAAGAGCACCGGTGCGGCATCCTCGTCGATCCGCACGATCCGCGGGCGATTGCCGACGCCATCACCTATCTGATCGAGCATCCGGAAGAAGCCGAAGCGATGGGGCAGCGAGGCCGTTCCGCGGTGCTGACGGACTATAATTGGGAAACCGACGCGGCGCGCCTCGTCGCCCTGTATGACGAGTTGACGCACGCCAGCGCGTGAAGGATGGAAAAATGCCGCGCAAGGAATTGCAATTGCTCTGGCGGGACATCCGCTTCATGCTGACCGGC
>PHBF01000042.1:11355-21410 GCA_002841905.1 Deltaproteobacteria bacterium HGW-Deltaproteobacteria-17 | reverse complement strand
AGCCGCCGCCAAGGCTCAGGGCCAGGCTGGTCCACAGCGGGGTGGAGACGCCGCCTGCGACCTTGATGGGCATGCTGTTGCGGACGCCGCCGTTCTCGAAATACTGGTTGATGTCATAGGAGCCGGTGAGCCACAGATGGGAGTGGGGCAGGAACTTGTAGGACACGCGGGCCTGGATGTTGTGCTCCATCTTGTTGGCCGAGCTCAGTTCGCTGTCCTCGAAATAGTACAGGTTCATGTTGTAACGCAGCACGGTCTCGAGGAGGCCGTCGCCGGGCACCAGGCGCAGCAGCAGGCCGGCCTGGTTCTGGTCCCAGGCGGTGCTGAACGTGTCGCGGATCATGTAATGCGGCTCGGAGTAGCGGTCGAACATCTCGTACGCCTGGATCGTGAACAACTTCGAGGGCGAATAGATGACCACGCCGCCCAGGTGGGCGCCGAAACGCGGATCATTGTAGATGCCCGACTTGTCGGGGCTGTAGTTTTGCCGGTAGATGCCGCGGATCTCGAAGCCGTAGTGCACCTTGCCGCCGGTGCGTTCGCTCTCGAGCAGCTGGGGGGAGACGTAGCGGATGCCCGGGATCAGGGACATGGACAGGCCGGGGACGGCGCTCTCGAACTGCGTCTCGGCCGTGGTGTCGTCGCCGGAGCCGTAGGAGATGTTGGTGTCGTAGCCCATGTAGCCCAGCACGCTGCCCGAGAAGCCGTTGCGGCTTTCGATCTGGGCGTCAGGGTTGATGACGCCCACCTCGCGGGGAACGGGGATCATGGAGCCCCCCTGCGCCCGCGCCAGGACAGGGGTCAGCAGGAGAACGGAAAGGACGCCCGAAACCGTGAGGAGTCGGTGGCTTTTCAGGTACAGGCGATGCATGGGTGAGTCCATCACTTCCAGTCAGTCCGTGCGGGCCGATTATTTGTACGGCGAAGCATTGGGCCAGGTCAGTTCCACGGACCAGTCGGGATTCGTGGGAATGAAGTTAGAATCATGGGAAAGGGGATCATCGAGAAGGATCACCTTGCCGTCGGGATCGAAGCCTTCTTCTTCAGGATGAGTGCCTTTGAGCTCGAAACCGTCGCCGGAGGAGAACTGTTCGTCCCCGACGCAGTTGCCGGCATTCATGACGGCCTCTTCGATGTTGGAGTCGATCACGCGGACCTTCTGGAGCAGGAGCTCCATGCGATCCTGGGAGATGCCGGTCTTCATGCCGGTCTTCATGTCGGCGAGCGTGGTCTTGCCTTCGTCGATGCCGAAATTGACGTCCTTGAGCTTGGGCTCGATGCAGTTCTGCCGGATGACGTTCTTGGTCTTCTTGGCGGAGGTCATCATGTCCTGGACGCTCTTGCCCTTGGCCGACCAGGTCCCGGAGAGGCGGTTGGCCTCGGAGAAACATTCCTGAACGGACAACTTCCGACCGCCCGCGGAGGAGCCGCCGTCCTGGGCGACCGTGAGGATCATGCGTGAAGGCGCATAGGACTCGCTGGAGGCCGGCAGGGCGCTGGCGGTGACGAGGATGACCATCCACCATCCCTTGACACCGATGAGTTGCAAAAAGCCGAACATGACAAAATCCTCCAATAAATGCTACCGCGCACAGTGCGGGTGTTTTTCTATCACCTATTGATAGAATGTCAAGCAAAAGCGACATCCCGGAGAAGTGGCGGCGCCACGCTTAAAAGTAAACCGCCCACCGGGAAGTGCACCTCGCCGGCAACAGGACAACATCCATGCGGAATAGTTGCGCTTGTCTTGAGAATCAACGCAGAATCGAGGAAATTTCGGAGAGCGGCACCGTGCCGCTCTCCCCGGTCTGGAGATCTTTCCAGGAAACGGTGCCCGTCTCCATTTCATTGGAGCCCATGAAAAGGACATATTTTATTTTTTTACGGTCCACCCATTTCATCAGCTTGCCCACCGCGGTGATCTCCGGGAAGAGATCCACGGAGAGTCCCTGCGCCCGAAGGCTCGACACGGCGTCGAGCGCCCACGGGATGACCGCAGGATCCAGCACACCGGCGACGGCCCGGGCATGCCCCTCGAACGCCGGGAACTGGCCGCGCTCCTCGAGGGCGTCGAGCACGCGCTCGAGACCGAACGAGAAGCCGACGGCCGGCACGGGCCGCGCCGAGAACATGCCGATGAGGTTGTCATACCGGCCGCCGCCGCCGAAGCTGGACGGCCAAGGGGGAATGCGCAGTTCGTAAATCAGGCCCGTATAATAGTCCAGGCCACGCGCCAGCAGCGGGTTCCACACAATCCGGCCCCCTCGGGGGCCATCCCAGGCCAGGACGGTCTGAAGCTGCCCGATGGCCTCAGGCCCGCCCGCCTGATCGGCCACCCGTGACGCGAAGGCCTCCGGCTGTGGCCGGCCGGCCAGGAACGACTCGAACAGGCCGGGCATCTGTTCCCGCAACGCCTCCGAGACATTTTTTTCGCGCAGCTCCTCGAGCACCGCCTGGGGTCCCACCTTGTCGAGCTTGTCGAGCACGCCCAGCACCGTGGCGTGCTCGGACGCCGGCACCGCCAGGGAGGACAGCAGCCCGGAGAGCCACTTCCGGTGGTTGATGTGCAGCTCGAAGTCCCCCAGACCGAGCTCGGCCATGATCTCCCCGATCGCGGCAAAGATGTCCAGCTCAGCCAATATTTCCAGACTGCCTAAAATATCTACATCGCACTGAAAGAATTCACGAAAGCGACCCTTGGCAGGACGATCCGCCCGCCACACGGGCTGAATCTGGTAGCGCTTGAAGACGCGGGTCAGTTGCTCCGGATAATTTGCCGCCACGCGGGCCAATGGAACTGTCAAGTCATATCGCAGCCCCAATTCCGTGAGCTCCGATTCCTGCACAGGGCTGTTTTCAAGCACACGCTTTAATTTATCACCTCTGTGCAGTACTTTAAATAGAAGCTTGTCGCCTTCTTCGCCGTATTTGCCCAGGAGCACCTCGAGGCGCTCCATCGCCGGGGTCTCCAGAGGCTCGTATCCGTGTCGCTCGAAGCAGCGTGAGATGATGCCCTGGACATGCCTCCGCCGGCGGACGGCGTCAGGCAGGAAATCTCGGGTTCCAGTGGGGGGCAGCGGGGCTTTCGTGGACATGGCAATCCCTCCGTCGAGCGGGGAAACTGACACGTTTTGAGGGTCCGGTCAACCCACTCCTTCGCCGCTCATCTTTTCAGGACCATCAGCTTGATTTTCCCCTTCATCCATATAGTATGTGTACCATGCGCCGAACAATAATATACACATGGCCCATACTCTTCCTGGTTCTGGTCTCCTCCACGCGGTCCTATCCGGTCGACACCATCCAGTGGGTGGACCTGTTCGAGACGATCTCCACGTTCCGCAACAACTGGCGCCGGACCGGGCAGATGCCGCACTCCGGCCCGACCGCCTTCCGCGTCGGCTGGTCCTTCCAGACCTCCAAGAACATCTTCTCCTCCCCCGTGCTCGACGCCTCGGGGCGCATCTATTTCGGCAGCCAGGACGACGCCGTATACTGCCTCGACGCCGCCGGCAAGATGGTGTGGAAGTTCCAGACCCGCGGGGACGTGGACTCCACGCCGACGCTGGGCACCGACGGAACGGTCTACGTCGGCAGCGACGACGACTACCTGTACGCCATCAACCCCGACGGCAAACTGAAATGGCGATACAACTCCGGCAACGACATCCGGTCGAGCCCGTTGATCCTGCCCGGCAACATCGTGGTCTTCACCAACTTCAGCGGGCAGGTGCACGCGGTCCAGAACGGTCAGCAGTTGTGGAAGGTCGACCTCTACGGAGGATGGAGCAACGCCTCGCCGGCCTACGACGAGAGCCGCAAGGTGATGTACGTGACCACGTCGGGTGGAACGGTCGCCGCCTTGTCGTCCACGGGCGTCATCCTGTGGCAGACGAACCTCTATGTGCGCATCCAGTCCGGCACCACCCCCCTGGATCGGGACGGGAACCTCTATGTGGCCACCCACAGCGGGCTTTTTTCCTTTTCACCCATGGCAAAACGCCGGTTCCAGCTACCGCAGATCCAGTCCTCGATGGTCCCGTCCTTCAACCAGGACAACGAGCTGGTCGTCGTCGATCGCGTGGGCACCTTCTGGAGGGTCTCCACCGCCGGCGACATCCTCACCCAGCGCAAGGTGGCGCAGGCCGAGAGCTTCGCCTCCATTCTCGTGGATTCATCCAACAACATGTACTTCGGCTCGCGGGACGACAACTTCTACGCCCTGCGGCCGGACGGAACCGTGATGTTCAACCACAACCTAGGCAAGGACATTGATTCATCCCCCGTGCTTTCACCGCGCGGGACGCTGTATTTCGGCGCCGATACCGGACAGATGTACGCCATCGAGACCCGGTAGAACGAAGAGGACCCGTAATGACTTTTGACCCGAAGGACCCGCAAGATCCTGGACCAGAAGAACACCTTCATCCCCAGACCGACCGCAAGGAGAGCCTGGAGTCCATGCTCGGTTTCGAGGATTTCTTCAAGAAGGAGGGGGAACCCGAGAGCGACCCCTTCGCAGGCGAGGATCCGTTCGCCGAGCCCGCCGAGGTCCCCCGGCGCGCGCCGAACGTGCCCGACAGCGAGATCCTGATCGACGACCTCCTTTCGGTTCCGAAGGTGAAGCGCAACGAGGACTCCTTTCCCTGGGAGCTTCCAGAGTTTCATTCCGAGGTCCACGGGGACGGGGATGAAGACGAGGAGATCGCCGAGATCTCGGAGGTCTCCTCGATCTCCCACGTCTCCACCGAGATCTCCGCGGTGTCGGAGATCTCGGAGATCTCCTCGATCTCCCACGTCTCCACCGAGATCTCGGAGGAGGTCTCCGCGGAGGTCTCCGGCCTGATCAGGAACCTCGAGCCCGAGCTGGACTCCGACCTCCCCACCGGCGTCGAGGGCGTTCCGCAAGGGGCCGTCCCTTTCGGGAACCCGGACGAACCGGTCGAATTCGCCATCCCGTCGTTCGAGGATCCGTTCGGCGATCCTGTCGACCCTCCGGTGCACGGATTGGAACCCGAGGACGAGTCAACGCCGGTCGCCGACCTGCCCGTCGAGGATCTGTTCTCGGCCGCTCCGCATGCCGTGGACGCGGTCGATGTTCCTCCCGAACCGATCCAGAACGGGGATCCTGATGCCGCGTTCACGATGGACATCGACGATGTTCCGGAGATCGACCTGTACGCCGACACACCGAAGAAGCCTCCGACGGGTCCCCATGCCACCGTCCCTGCGGTGGAGGAAGCCCCCGGGGATGATGGGGACGAAGCCGAGGTCCTCGAACTCGAAGGCGACGTCGTGGAGATGGTCGAGGAGGAGAATTTCTGGGTGACGCCGCCGGGGAGCATCCTGCCCGACAGGGAGGCCGATCGCCCTGTCCCGCCGCCGATCCCGCCGCCGCGCCCCGCTGCGCAGCCGCCGGCTGTCCCGGCACAGGCCCCAGCCCCCACGGTCCCTGCTGCCGCGGTGGCGGAGGCGTCCGTCCGGATCGCCGAGCCCGCCGTGGCGTTCCCTGAGCCGGACCCTTCGGCGCTGACCGAATTCGGCCAGGCCTTCCTGACCCGCTCCGTCGATGAACGGATCGCCCTCTGGGAACGATACGCCGAGCTGGCGGTCACGCCTGGAGAAAAGGCCCGCTACTTCCACGAGGCCGGCTGGCTGAACGAGATCAGCGGCAACCTCGGGGCTGCCATCAAGCTCTACGCCCGCGCCGTGGATCTGAGCCCGCAGCTGGCCCCCAATCTCTGGCACATCCGCCGGTTCCTCTTTCTCAAGGGCATGCTGGAGAAGGTCCGGCCCCTGATCATGGTGGAGCTTCAGAAATGCTCCCCCGCGAATCGGTTCCCTTTGCATTACTGGTCCGGTCTTCTGGCCGAGTGCATGCAGGATTCCGAACAGGCAGCAGCGGCCTATGAAGCGGCCTTGGCCGACAAGGCCGACCACCTGCCATCCTTGCTGGCCCTGTGGAGGATCGCCACCATGGCCGGTGACATCCACGTGATCCTGGAGCGCTGCGCGCAGATCCTGGAGCGCGTCGAGGACCGCGAGTTCCGGGTCGCAATGAACATGTACATGGCCGAGCTGCATGAGCGTCAGGGGAACATCCCCATGGCCATCAACCTGTATGAGGCGGCCGTCTCCCAGGCCGAAGAACACGCGCCGGTGATCTGGCAGGCGCTGGAACGACTGCATGCCACCGACGTCGAGGCCCTCACCGATGTCCTGGACCGCAACGGAGCCTGGCTTCGGCTCATGAACCACACCGACGAGGCCACGGCGCTCCACCTCGAGGCCTCCATCCTCCGGGAACGCGACGCGGCGGATCCGGCGAGGGCCTTCACCCAGCTCGAGGGCCAGGCGCTGGAACACCCGCTGGTCTCCGGCCGCCTGCTGGACCTCGCCTGGCGCAACGCCAACTGGGACTACCTCGCCGCCCAGCACCAGGCCCACCGGAGCTTCGAGACAGCCGTGGCCTGCATCCGATCGGGACAGGAGGTACCCTTCGTTCCGGGCCAGGATCTCCTTGATCTGCTGTGGCTCAATGACGCGGGTGCACCGGATCAGAGCCTGTTCGAGAAGATCCCCGAGCCTTGGAACACGCCTGAACTGACATCGTCCCTGCGGCTCCTGTGCGCGTTCCGAGCCGGCTCCACCGCTGGACTCGAGGCCCTTCTTTCCTCCGGCTCTGCGCCGGCCGAGGCCTGGTGGGCCGCCTGGTGGCAGGCCCTGGAACAGGGTCCGGACGCCGCCCTGGAGGTGCTCGGGCGCATGAAGCAGTCCGCACCTGATTTGATGACCGGTTTCTTCCGTGAAGAGTGGATTCGCCTGTGCCTGCTCGGCGGGGCACGTCCCTCCGATGCGCTGGCTGAACTGGTCCTGCAGGAGGACGAGCCGCGCTCCCGCCTGATGGCCGCGGAGCTGGCCCTCACCCAGGAGAATCTCGGCTCTGCCGCGGAACTGTTCCTGGCGGCCCTCGCCGGACTCGGGGATCCGCGATCCCGCACGCTGGCCGCACTCCAGGCCGCCCGGGCCCGTTCCCAGGAAGGGAAGCTCGAGGATGCACGACGTATCCTCGCCGACGCAGATCCGGCGCCTGAAATCCAGCAGATCTCCCGGTGGCTGGCCCGGCTGGCCCACGACCGCGTGACCCTGATGGACCTCCTCGAGTCGGACGAACTCCCTGTCTCCCGCATGGAAGCCGCCTGGTTGCGCGCTGAGACCGATGTGTCCGATGGCCTCCGCGCCATGGAGACACTCGACGTCCCCGAAGCCACCTGGATGCGCTTTGAGCTGGCACGACGTGCAGGGGACCCTGTCGCGATCCGGGAGCTCGTCGCCTCCCTGGCCGGTGATTATCCGGAGGATGCATCCTCCCTGCTGGCCGCCATCGGCATCGAACTCCGTGACCGATTTGACGAAGACGCCTCTGACCTGATGCGCGCCTCGCTCTCGGCCAGCCCGGCGGAACGCGTCCTCTTCTCCGTCGCCGAACGTGAACTGGCGCGTGCAGGACGCCCCCGTGACATCTGGCATGAGGCCCTGGAACTTGAGCTGCCCGAATTTGACGAGATGGAAAAATGGATCGCCCTCTCCTGGGACGAGGAGAACCCGGAGGCGGCAGCCCAGTTGGCCGCCTTCGCAGCTCGCTCCACCGAGACGCCCTCCCGCCTGGCGGGGCTTTTCCGGCGTTTCTTGGCGCACCGCGACCGTGAGGCCGCCTTCTATGACCTGCTCGACGACGGTCATCCATCGGATCGCTTCGATTTCCACCGCTTCTGGAACACCCCCGACAGCACGAATGTCTTCATGGGGCTCTCGCATCCGTTTTCGCGGCCGGTCGAGGAGACCCGCGCGATCTTCGGCGATTGGTTCGGGACACCCTCCATGGCCCACTTCCCTTCGCTGGTCGCCGAGGGCTGCGGTCATTTGCACGAGGCCCTGCGCCTTCGCCCGCTGGCCGACTTCCAACTCGGGACCTGCCTGGCCCTGTCCCGCATCGCCCGGGCCATCACGGACGTCCAGCTTCTCTTCCAGTCGGAGGCGCAGCTGGCCCTGCTGCTTCCCTCGGGCCATCCCCGACGGATCCTGGCGCTGGAACGGACGGCGGCAGGCGCCTCCCTCTCCGACAGGAACGACCTGGCGATCCAGGCTTCCTGGCTGCTGCATCAGGACGCCCCGGGAGAGGACAACCTGCGTCACTGCATCGACTATGCGATCTCGGCCGAGGACAAGGCTTGTCTCCGCTTTTTCCTGATCCAGGGACAGTACATGATCTCCGATGACGAGCGCATCCACCTGGCTCAGACGCACCTCGGTGAATCCGGCGAGGAGCTGGTGGCGACGGATCCCTCCGAGGCCCCCCTGCCGGCCCGGCTTGCGCACCGTGACATCCTGACCCCCGATCCCCTGCAACCGATCCCTCTCGAGGAGCCCGTCCAGCAGGAGATGCCCGCCGAATACCAGATCGAGGATGCCGGCATCCTGCTCGAACTGGCCATGTCCGCTCCCGATTCCAACCTCCTCACCGAGGCCGCCGCGCTGTTTCTGATGGCCGGAGAGATTCCGGCTGCACAGGGGGCCCTTGATGACGTGCCCGAGGCGCACCCTGCCCGGGCCCTCCTTGAGCTTGCCCTGGCCTCCCGTGGCCGGGACGCGGGCGCGGCCCTCGCCTGCGGCGTCCGTCTGGCCGACCTGGGCGGGCCTTTGCTGCACGTCGCCCTGGCCGAGCTGGCCCTGATCCTGGATGAGCCCCTGCCTGAGTCCACGCGAAAGGTCCATCCGGGAGCCTTCGATGTGGAGCTTGACAAGACCCTGCGTTCGGCGGACTGGGATCGGTTGGTGGCGCTGGGCGATTCCTGTCCGGATCACGCCGATCTCAAATTCTGCCTTGCCCGGGCGATGCAGGAACACAACGCCCAGAAGGCCACTGAGATGTATCTGCAGTTGCTGCAGAGTGATCTGGCCGTCCCCGCCCTGTATCAGATCCTGCGCATGGCCTGGCGGATCGAGAAGAGCATGTACGTGAAACCCGCCCTGATGCGGCTGGCCCAGTTGTCCAGCGAGCCCCTGGTCGCCCTGGAAAAACTGCGGGCAGGCATGGACGTGACGGAGTTGCCGGCCCATCCGCTGGTGGTGCTCACCGCCTACTTCAAGGGCCTGGTGCCCGCCCGGGCGGTGGCCGACCTCGTCCTCTCGCCGGGCCTGAAGGCCCGCCTGCTCACGCAGGCCGCGCTGGCGTCCGGTGAAGATTTCACCGAAGACCTGCGGACCGCGGACCCGGAGAGCATCGAGCCGGAACTGGTCCGGCGCCTGAACGCCCGCGATCTGGAACCTGAGGCCCTGATCGCGAACTGGAAGTCGGTGCCTGTGACGTCCCCCGTGCTCGCCTGGTGGCTGAAGGTCACCCCGGAATCGCTGCCGGAGGTGCTGCCAGACTACTGGAGGCTGGAGGCCATCCGCATGCGCGCATCCTGGGATGACTCCACCGACCTGCTGCCCGAGGAATTCCGGCCCGTCCACGAGACGCTCGCGCGACTGGCCTTCCAGGAACGTCCGGGGACACAGGGAGACCCGTCCCTGAATCGCCTGCTGGCTTTTGCCCGCAAGGACGAGGACCGCCTCGCCGCCCTTGAAGCCGAATGCGCACGGAACCCGGGAGAGGGGGTGACGGCCTATGGCAACCTGCTGCTTCATCCGGAGGGATCCCCTGACCCCTCGGATGGCACCATCCTCGCGTGCCACCGCCGCGAGCTTCAAGGGCAACCGGTCGCTGCGGCCTGGGAACCCGCATGGAACACCAGCGGTGTCTGGACCCTGCCCGCCTGGCGGGCCGCGGTCTGCGAGGAGCTGCAGTCCTCCGCACCCTCGAACGCCTGGGAAGCGCACGCACCCGCAGAGGTCACCGAACGCGTGCAGCGCCGCTGGGCCCGACGCGATGGAGTCCCCGTGACGCCTCCGCTGCCTGACGCCACGGACGAGCTCGGACTGGGGCTCAACTTCCTTCATTCCATGTTGTCGGGCCCCGAATCCATCGAGTACCTCCAGGGGGAGACGGCGCC
>PHBF01000042.1:0-11331 GCA_002841905.1 Deltaproteobacteria bacterium HGW-Deltaproteobacteria-17 | reverse complement strand
CGCCGGTGCTGGCCGAGCTGGCCCGCCGCTCCATGTTCAGGCTGGGGATGTGGCCCGACCTGACGCGGCAATACCTGGATCTGCTCGACAGCGATCTGACCCCGGCCCGCAAGGCGGAGTGTTTCCGGCAGATGATCCGCATCGACTCCGAAGGTCGCGCCGACGAGGACAGCGCCGTGCTCACCCGCCGGGCGCTGGGCGAGATGTATCCTCAGGACACGCACAACCTGCTCTGCCTGCTGGAGATGGATCGCAACGCGATGAACACCGAATCAGAACTGTTGTGGTTCGGACACCTGACGCGTCATCGCACCTCCATCCTCGACCGGATCGCCTGCGTTCTGGAGCAATGGCGCCTGGAGTATCTGATTCAGCGGTCCCTTCCCGAAAAGGAGACCGTTCAGGAAATCATCTCGCTGGACACCACCGATCCCGTGCTGACGTGGTGGGCTTTCTGTCTTCTTGCCGAGTCCTTCCCGTATGAACTGGCCTCCCGCCAGTACTCCCACGAACTGGAGAGCGGCATGGTGTTCCTTCGGCGCAGCCTGACCCAGCAGCCCTGGGAGGCCGCCCGCGAGGACTTCGAGAGCCTTTTCAAGGCCTGGCCCACCGAGATTCCCCTCGTGGACCAATTCCTCGAGGCCGCCTTCGCGACGGGTTCGGGCGAGGTGATCTGCCGGACCTTGGAGGCCAAGAGCGAGGATCCCTTCGTCACCGATGAACAGCGCGTCGAGTTTCTCTACATCGCCGGACTCGCCCTGGAGACCTGGGCGGACCAGCACGAGAACGCCGCCCAGATGTATCGTCGGGTGCTCTCCATGCACGCGGATCATGAAGCCGCCTTCCTGCGGGCGCGCCTGGTGCTGTCACGGCTGGGCAAGAATGCCGAGCTGGCCGACCTGCTCCATGCCCGGTCGCTCGTCGAGACCCGTCCGGAGGTGCTCGCCCGCCTGCTGGTCGACCTCTCCGAACTGCAACTGAACGTGCTGCTCGACCGCAAGGCAGCCCGGTTCACCTTCGTCCGCATCGTCGAGCTCATGCCGACATGGAAGCCCGGCCTTTCCACGCTTTCGACGCTGCACGAGGAGGCCGTCGACTGGGTCGCAGCCGTGGAGAGCCTCGCCAGATGGCTGATCGTCGAGACCGATCCCTATGTGCGTTGCACCATCTGCCGGCGGCTCGGTCATGCGGAACAGACGCTGGACCACCCACGGCAGGCGCTGGAATGGTACATCCAGTCCCTCGAGCTCGATCAGGCCCAACTGGACCTCTGGGAGAAGGTCGTGGACCTCCACCTGGCGCTGGCCGATCCGAAAAAGGCAGCGTGGGCCCTCAAGAAGTGCCTGACCCTGCAGCCGAACACCGACATCAAGGTGACCTATCTGCAGCGCCTCGGCGACATCTATGAAACCCAGATCAAGGACAACCGGCTCGCCCGTGAAGCCTTCGTCGAGGCCGTGGACTGCTCGGAAGGCGGCCTCTCCGCCGTGGAGAGCCTCGTTCACTACTACGAACGACATGCCGACAGCGCATCGAGGAACGTCAAGCTCGATCTGTTGTGGACCGCCGAACGGCAGAAGGTCATCGGTTTCGAGTCCCGGGATCACGTGATGCGGCTGGCCCACTTTGCCCTCTGGAAGCGCAATGAGGTCGCCGCCGAACTGTTGTGCGACTGTGCCGCCGCGCTGGGCGCGCCGCTCTCCGAGCTTCCCGTGAAGCCCCGGCAACACCCGCTCAACAGCGATCTCCTGCGTGGCGAGGAGATTGGGACATATCTGTTCCCCATCGATCTGTTGCAGAGCCAGCGGCGGATGATCCAGGTGGTGCACGAGGAAGCCTCACGCCACCTGAAGGACATCTTCAAGAAGTCCGTGCCGGGTCGCGGGGACCGGATCAAGCAACCGCCGGAGGCGCTGCTCTCGATCCTCGGCCGCCACCAGAAGACCGCCGAGATCTACCAATCCCAGGGCACCTCCGTGCAGTGGCTTCCCATGGACCCGCCGGTGCTGCTGATCCCGGCGAAATGGCCCCTGGCCGACTTCACCGAGCAGCAGTGGCAGTTTTTGCTGGGCGGACACCTGTTCCTCCACGAGGCGGGGCTGATCATCCCCCTGGCCCTGTCGGCTGACCAACTGACCCATTTCCTGGCCGCGCTGGTCCAGACCGTGTTCCCGGAGCGCCGCTTCGACGGCATGGATCCCCAGTTGTTGCAGGACTTCGCTCGCTATGCCCAGAAGATTGTGGGGCGCAAGGATCGGGACCTGCTCGCTGGCACCATCCTCGAGATGGGCACGTTCGACAAGAAGGATCTGCTGGCGATTCAGGAAGGCCTGATCCGCACGGCTGATCGCGCCGGCTATCTCTGCGCCGGAGGCTTTGCGGCCGCCAGGGAGTCCACCGAGCTGCTCGACAGGGGCGGCGAGCGCATCCTGAAACTGCTGCAATTCCTGGTGACCCAGACGCACTTCCAGTTGCGCGAGCTGGCCATCGTCGAACAGATGCGGGGCTAGCGACCATGAAAATCGATCTCCGCTCCCCCTGCTTCATTTACGGCTGCTGGGACCTCTTTTTCTCCCTGCTCTACCTCTTCATCTTCACGGTGCTGATGCCCAGCCACCACCCGACGACCCGGTTTCTGACCCTGTTCTTCCCCGGTGTGCTGGGCGCCGGTGGCCTGTATCTTGCCGTCCAGGGCCCCCGCGCACGACAGGTGGGACTGGGTTTGGCCATCCTGTTCCTGACGCTGTGCCTGCTGATGCTGGCCGCCCTCTCCTATACCATCGGCGTCTTCAACGGCATCTATGGGCCGCTGGGCACAGGCATCAGCGTCATCTCCGCGATCCTCATGGCCATGACCGTCTTCCTGGTGGGCCTGTGGCCTGTCTTCCAACTGAGGGCGTTCTGGCCGATGAAGCGGGAGTCATGAGCACCTTCGCGCGCTTCCTGCCCAGATTGATGGCCACCGCGGCGGCCCTCTGTCTGGTGGCCTACGGCATCGGATACCGGATGAACCGGCACTCCCCGGCCCCCCTTCCGGACGAACCCAGCCGCAGGGAGCTCGTCCGGATCCTGAACCTCTCCACGGCCGGTGAAAAGGTCTCCTTCGAGGTGTCCCGTTTTCCGGGACGCTATCCCGGTGACCTCGTCCTGCACGGCTACGCCGGGGGCAGACAGGTCTGGCGCTGCGAGGCACCGGCTGCGCCGCTGGGGAAGGCGCTTCAGACGTGCACCGCACAACTGGCCGCGGATCCGCCGCCGCCCGGGCTCGCCTGGCGCGTCGATCTGGTGCGCTCGAGCCGCCCGATCCGGCCCCTGTTCGGGTTCGAGGCCCTGTTCCTGCTGCCGGGGCTCGAGGCCCTGCAGGTCTCCCTCGAGAACGGCCAGAAGGTCGTCTACCTCCCCGAGGACATGTTCCTGGCCGGCCTTCTGGACCGGCACATGCCGCTGAAGTTCGTCCCCGAGCTCCGCATCGGCATCGACTTTGCCCAGGTCGGCAGGCATGTCCGCGAGACGACCGGCTACACGCCCTCGGGATATGCCCGGCTGCAACTGTGGTCCATCCTGCTGGCCCCGGACCACCCTGGCGGCTACCGGGACGTATTCCGCGTTCACCTGTCCCCAACACAGATCACCCGGGAGTTGGTCCTTGAATCGGCCAATGCCGGTGGTCGCTACATGGTCAACGCGCTGATCCGCGATCCTCTGGAGCGATTCCCCTGCACCCAGCCGGCCTGCAAGCACGGCTATTTCACAGCCGAACCCGGACAGTTCCTCTACAACTACAACCTCGTCACCGGTTTGTATGACTTTCAGAACCGGAGCCTGTACAACCTGGTCCGGCATGCGGGCACCACCTACTCCCTGGCCAACCTCTTCCTGATCACCCGCGACCCCGCCTATGCCGACGCGGCCTCCCGGGCCATCGCCTATCTCGTGGGACTGGCCGGCAACTCGTGCAGCCAGGAGCCGTTCCGCTGCGTGGCCAATGATCTGGAGCCCTGCCTCGGGAGCGCTTCGCTGACGCTGCTGGCGGTCGCGGAATACCGTCTGGCCACAGGCGACGTGCAGTACGACGAGTTCGCGCGCGGGCTGGCGAAGTTCCTGCTCTTCATGCAGAGACCCGACGGCAGTTTTCGCCACATCTACAATCTGAGGAAGAGGCAGCCCGACGAGAAGCAGGTGCTGCTGTTCTATTCCGGCGAGGCGGCCTTCGCGCTGGCCAAGGCCTACCGTGCCTGGGGGGAGAAGGCCTGGCTCGACGCAGCCGTGCTGGCCCTCGACCATCTCACGGGGCCGGCCACGTCGCCCCTGCCCTTCCACTTCGGTTTCGGCGAGGAGCACTGGACCTGCCAGGCCGCGCGCGAGGTGGCCCCCGAGGCCATGAAGCCTCGTTTCCTGGAATTCTGCCTTGATTTCTCCCATTTCATCGAACGGCAGCAGTTCACCAGGACCGACACGGCGTTCCCTGACTTCTCGGGGTCCTATGGTTTCTCGCCGTTTCTGCCCCCCCACACCAACGGCGCCGGCTCCCGCACCGAGGCCAATGTCTCGATTCTTGAACTGGCCCGGCTCCACGGGGTGTCCGCTCCACAGGTGGAGCGCCAGATCCGCCGCGCGGTCGAGCATATCATCACGCACCAGAAGCGGCCCGGCAATTGCTGGCTCTGCGCCGACATGTCCCGGGCCGACGGCGCCGTCGTCAACACGCTCACGACCTGGGACGTGCGCATCGACACCGTCCAGCACGTCACCTCTGGCCTGATCCGGGCATCCAGGGTGCTGTACCCATGAAGTTGTGCACGACCTGCAACACCCTCTACGGACCGGACTTCACGTTCTGTCCGCGTGACGAGACGCCCCTGGTTCCGGCGCCCAAGGAGACGATGGCGTTGTATGATCCCATGCGGGGTCTGCTGCTGGACGGCCGTTACCGCCTCGCCACGGCCATGGGGTCCGGAACGCTCGGCGACGTGTACGCGGCCACCTTCGAGTCCCTCGAGAAGCCCGTCGCGATCAAGATCCTTCATGCCGGATATGCCCGCAACCCCGAATGGGCCGAAAACTTCCTGATGCTGGCCCGCAAGCAGGCCACGGTCGAGCATCGCCACCTGGCGAGCGTGACCGACTTTGGACACACGCCCGACGGGCGCCCCTTCTTCGTCATGGACTGGCACTCGGGAGGACACCTCGGCGAACTGCTGCGCACCACCGGTCCGCTCCCGGCGGCATCCGCGGTCACCTTCGGTCTCCAGATCGCCATGGCCCTGGAGGCGGCTCACCAGGCCGGCCTGATCCACCAGAACCTCAAGCCCTCCAATGTGCGCCTCCCCACGGATGAACACGGGGACAGGTTCGCGGTGCTCACCGACCTGGGACTGTTCACCCCGTCTGGCACCGGCGTCACCTGCCTCGGGAGGGACCTGCTGCTCTACGGAAACCCCCAGTTCATGGCTCCCGAGCAGGTGCGCGGCCAGCCGCCCACCGCCGCCACGGATGTGTACCAACTGGGGCTGCTGCTCTACACGATGATCGCGGGGACGCCACCGTTCTCCGGGGACTCCTTCCATGACCTGCTGTCGGCGCAGGTGCAGTCCGAGCCACCGCCGTTCCAGGCCGACATCCGTTGTCCCCCGGAGCTCGACCGGTTGATCCGGTCCATGCTCCACAAGGATCCGGCCCGCCGGCCCGCGGACATGAAGACGGTCCGGACCCGCCTGCTCGACGCGCTCAACACGAACCGCCGGCACCTGATCCAAGGGGCGGCCCTATCGGGGGCCGTCATTCTGGCCTTCGTCCTCTGGTGGCTTGCCGGAAGTTGGCGGACTCCGAATCGGGACGTCCCCCTCCGGGCGCCCCCGCCTCCGACCATGTCCACCCCGCAGACACGGAGCCAGCCCACCACCGAGACCCTGGGCAAGAGCGTGCGCATCTTCATTGACAGCGTGCCCGCGGGAGGGCAGATTTCCCTCTCCGGGCAGGTGCGGCAGGCGCCGGCATGGTTTGAGCTGCCGCGCGGACTGACGCCGGTCACCGGCCGGATCAGGCACCCGCAGAGGCCTGAGATCGAGTTCACCCTGATCCCCAAACAGACGGGGCAGGTTTTCATCCATCTGGATCAGCAGCCGGACAAGACCCCGATGCACGCCTACGTCCCCTCGGGCTCGGCACCGGAACTGATGGATCCTTTTCACTAGCGGAGTTCACTGGATCATGACGCAGAACAAGCATCCGGAGAATCAAACCAACCCCCAGACGAAAAAAAACGCCCCCCGGGATCTGGCAGGGACCGTGCTTCTGGAGCGGTATCGCCTGATCCGGAAGCTCGGCGGCGGCGGGATGGGTGATGTCTATCTGGGCGAGCACACGGTGATCGGCAAACAGGTCGCGGTGAAGGTGCTCCACCCCCAGTACTCCGAAGACCACGAGGTCGTGGAGCGCTTCCTGCAGGAAGCCCGCTCGGCCTCGCGCATCGGGCATGCCAACATCGTGGACATCGCCGACTACGGCCAGTCTGAAGAGGGACTGGTGTTTCTGGTGATGGAGTACCTCGAAGGAGAGGAGCTCGGAGACATCCTGCACCGCGAAAAGCGGATCCCATGGCAGCGGGCCCGCAAGATCGCGATCCAGATCTGCAACGCCCTTCAGGCGGCCCACGACAAGAACATCATCCATCGTGACCTGAAGCCCGGCAACGTCTTCCTGACCACGTTCGCCAACCAGCACGACTTCGTGAAGGTCATCGACTTCGGCATCGCCAAGATCATCGATGAGAACGAGGGTGCCCGGATGACCAAGACCGGCATGATCCTGGGCACGCCCGACTACATGTCCCCCGAGCAGGCCACCGGCAGGCCTCTCACGTGCTCCACCGACATCTACAGCCTCGGCGTCATCCTGTACGAGATGCTCACCGGCACCGCTCCGTTCGACTCCGACTCGTTCATGGGCGTGCTCTCCCAGCACATGTTCGATCCGCCCCAGCCGCTGCGCGAACGCTGCCCCGAGGCCGACATTCCGGAGGTCCTCGAGAACATCACCATGAAGACCCTCGCCAAGAAGCCCGAGGACCGGTTCGCCAGCATGCAGGAGTTCGCCGACACGCTCCGCGCCGTCGACGACGAAGGCGAGGGTCCGCCGGTGACCGTGCCCGCGTTTCGGCCGGTCCGCCACGACACAGGCGGCAGCCCTGCCAGGCGCACCGTGCTGCTGGTCGTGACCTCCCTCGTGCTCTCCGCGCTGATCATCGGGGGCTTCTTCGTGTGGCAATCACGACAGAACCAGTCTTCGAACGGACGGTCCGCAGGTCCCCCGAACCCCGACCGGCAGGCCGGGCTTCCCGGCGACGGGCAGGCAGCCGTCATGGAACCCGCAACGCCGGCCATGGAGCCCCCCCCTCCGGTGGAACCACCTCCGATGGAACCGCCGCCACCGGCCTCGGTGCTCTTCTCCTTCTCCGTGAACACGCCCGGGGCCGTCTGCACCCTCGAGAGCGGAACCCTCACCGTGCTGCGTGATGGTCAGAAGACCACCCTCGGCAAGGACTCCGAGCTCGGAAAGCTTCCGCTGAACCAGCTCGAGGTGGTCCCGCAGAAGGAGCCCGTCATCCTCAAGATCTCCCACCCGGAGTTCGAAGACCTGTCGGTGCCGATCCTGTTCGACAAGAACCTGTCCATCGAGCGAGTGCTCACCGCCAAACCCAGGAGGCCCCCTTCCTCTACGCACTCGATGAATCCGCCCATGGGCATGAACACCGATCCCACCGGTGAGCTGCTCACCCCTGTGATCGAATAAGACCCTCCTCACGAGAACACGGACAGGCAACTTTTCTGATGGGAATCCGATCCAAGAACACCGAGCGCTGCGGGCGCTGCCGGATGCATCTTCCCCTGTGCATCTGCGCCGAGATTCATCGCATCGCGCTCGACACACGCCTGATCCTGGTCATGCACCATCGCGAAGAGAAGAAGCCCACCGCCACGGGCCCCCTCGCCCTGGAGCTGCTGGTCAACAGCGAACTGCGGATACACGGCAGGCTGGAAACCCCTCTGGATCTCGGTGACCTCGTCGTACCAGACCGTCGCACCCTCCTGCTCTACCCCGGTGAGGACGCGCAGGTCCTGAGCCCGGGCCTTTTGGAACGGGACACGCGTCCCGTGAACCTCATCGTACCCGACGGCAGCTGGCGGCAGGCCGCCAGGATGGGCAAACGGCTTCCCGGACTGCGGTCGATCGAACGGGTCCGTCTCCCCGAGGGGCCTCCCACCCGTTGGGGTGTCCGCAGGGAATTCCATGCCCACTGCCTGTCGACGTTCGAAGCCATCGCCCGGACCCTGGGCATCCTCGAGTCCCCTGCGATCCAGCGCTCGATGGAGGAACTGTTTGACCTCATGGTGGAGCGCACCTTCCAGGCCAACGGGAGGGCCTCCAGATAGCCGCCTCGACACCGAGCCGACCGGTCACCGCATCTTCAGGATCATCCGACTTGAGAGGAACGAGGAGGGCGCCGTCAGAACACGACGGCCGTGGGGGTGTCGATGCTGGGACGGTTGTTGTCGACGCCGAGCTGGCCGTCGGCGTTGGAGCCCCAGCAATAGACGCTCTGATCCTGGAGGAAGGCGCACGTGTGGGCATGACCGGTGGCCAGCCCGGCCACACCGGACAAGCCCGGGACCATCACGGGGGTGTTCCGGTCGGTCGTGGTGCCATCTCCCAGCTGGCCGGACCGGTTGCGGCCCCAGCAGGCGATCTCTCCGGTGACCAGGAGGGCGCAGGCATGATCCAGGCCGGTGGCCACGCTCACCGCGTCCTCAGTCAGGTTCACCTCGACCGGAACCGGCTGATCCGTCGTGTTCCCGATGCCCAGTTGTCCGAAGTTGTTGCGGCCCCAGCATCTCACCCTGGCGTCCGTGGTGACCGCGCAGGTGAACATGCCTCCGCAGGAAACCGATCCAAAGAAGCCTTCGACCTCCACCGGAGCGGGCTGATCCACGCCGCTGCCATCCCCCAGTTGACCATCGGAATTGGAACCCCAGCAACTCAGGCCGGAGGTGGCCGACGCCGTCTCCAGCACGGCGCAGGAATGATCCACGCCCCCGGAGATGGCTGTGATCGCCCCGATTCCGGACAGGATCACGGGCTCCCCTGCATCGGTGCCGGCCTGTCCGTCACCGATCTGCCCGGCGTCGTTGCGCCCCCAGCAGGCCGCGGCACCGTCGGAGAGCAGGACGCATTGGTGCTGGCCCAGACCGTCAAGTTGTCCCGGGGCCCGTCCGGTGAGGGTCTCGGACCAGGGAAGGACCCGAGGGGTGGTCGAGGTCTGGACCCCGGCATCGCCGATGCCCAGCGCACCCGCGTCATTGGAACCCCAGCAATAGATGAGATCGTCGCCTGGGGACCCCATGTCGGACACACCGCACGTGGTTCCGAAGGCTGCATTGATGGCGACAACCCCGGACAGGGCCGGAAGGACGACGGGACGACGACGGTCGGTGGTGGTGCCATCTCCGATCTGGCCGCTCTCATTTCCGCCCCAGCACATCACCACGCCGTCGGAGCCCAGGAGGCAGCAGTGGTTGGCCCCGCACGTCAGCGCGGTGAAGTCATTGCGGCATCCCGAAACATCCAGGCGGCACTGTGCGTCACAGAGCAACGTCCCCCCATCGTAGCCGGCGGTTTCGCAGGTCGCGGTCCCCAGGTTGGTGCCGTCGCATTCCTCGTCACCCAGGATCAGCCCATCCGAGCAGATGGTGGAACACACGGAGGGAGTCCCATCGCAGGACCAGCCCTCCACGACCTGGCAGTCGGGACCGCAACCTTCGACGGTGGCCCCGACACCGGGCTCGCAGGTCTCCGTGTCATCGAGAACCCCGTTGCCGCAACTGTCGCTGGTGCAGGCGAGGGTGTTCAGCGAACAGTCCACATTGCAGGAGAGGACACCGCCGGTGAACCCCAAGGAGCCGCAGGTCTGATCTCCCAGATCGGCCCCGTCACATGCCTCCGCACCGTCCATCCTCCCGTCCCCGCAGGCGGCCTCCTCCACATCGGAGATGGGCATGAGGATCCGGCACCCGGAACCCAGAAGGACGACCAGGGAAAACAACCAGGCCTGAGCGAAGAATTTTTTGGTCACAACACACCTCATTTCAGAATTCCCACGACAGCGTCAGCGTGCAGCCCTGATGGCCGCATCCGGGCAGCAGGGACACGCTGGACGTCGTCCCCCTGATCCGGGATGCCTTCCTGTGGAACAGATAGGAGGTGACCGCGACGCCGACGCCGGCGGTGACGGCACCCAACAGGAAGAGATCCGTCAGGTTCTGGTATTTGACGGCCTGATCATGATCCCTCACGATCCGGTCGGCCTCCCAGTCGTCGTTGTAACCCTTGGCCTTCAACCCCGCCCAGACGGTCCCCATCACCAGCGCCGCGGTCACGCCGGTGCCCGTCCAGAACCACCATCGGGAGGACAGGCCCGCCGGAGCGACGGGGGCGGACGGGACAGCGGGCTCCTTCACGGTCACCGCCGGCGGGTCCGGCTCAGACGTCGCGACGACGGGCTCCTCCGCGGGTTTCAGGCTCTCCTCGAGGGCACGGATCTTCTTTCCGACCTCCGTGGTCAGGTTCTGCTTCTTCTCCTCGTCGAACTCGGAAATCGAGGGGATGGCAGCCAGGAATTTCCGGTAGTTCTCCAGGGCCTCGCGATCGTGCCCGAGGAGCCGGTGGGACTGGGCGATGTTGAAGAACAACTTTGGATCCGGGTACGCCTTGTAGGCCTTCTCGAACCGCTCGATGGCCTTGTCATATTCCTTCTCGGAATAGTGTTTCCTGGCGGCCTTCAGATGGGAATCATAGGCTGCGGGAGGTTTTCGACCCCTGGCCTGGGCGATCCCGGAGGATAACCAGAAGGAGAGCGAAAAAATCGCCAGGAAAGCCAGCAGCGGGATGCCTCCGGCTCGATTACAGGATGTCGTCCCCAAGCTCTTTTTTGGCATTTTTCATCCCTTTTTTCGGAGTCGTTTTCGTGGGATTCGTCTTTGGCGTCGGTTTCTTGACGGGCGGCTTCATGGCCGTCGGCTTCTTGACGGGCGGCTTCTTGACCGTCGGCTTCATGGAGGGATCCTTCGGTGACTCCGGGTCCCCGCCCGGAGAAGCCATCTCAGGTGCCGCCATCTCGGGCGTTTCGGGGTCCTCTGGCTTCTCGGCCGTCTCCGGTGACGTGTCCGCGGACGGAAGCGGCTGGAGCTCCTGGAGAATCTCCTGGATCTCGTCCGGGGCGCCTTCCTGGCGGAGGGACCGTGTGACCTCCTGGTGACCTTCCAGCGTGAACACCAG
>PHBF01000041.1 GCA_002841905.1 Deltaproteobacteria bacterium HGW-Deltaproteobacteria-17 | reverse complement strand
GCCACCGGGAACAGGGTCCACAGGGGCACCTCCCTGCCGAACGATCGGACCGCAGAGGAATCGAACGACGGGCCCGTGAAAAGGACCGCAGCGAAGCCGAGCACCACGGCCCCGACGATGAACCAGAACTGCACCGAGTCGCTCTGGATCACGGCCTTCTGGCCCCCGCGGAAGATGTACAGCGGCACGAGGGTGCAGACCAGAGCCACGCCCACCCAGGGGGGAAGCGTGGAGCAAGTCGTGAGCAGCGCCACCAGGGCCTTCACCTGCGCGGCCGCCACCGCGATCCACATGGGCACGATCGTGACGGCCACGGCCCGTCGCGCCATCGTTCCGCCGCGCGCGGAGACCAGCTGGGCGATCGAAAACGACCGTTCCTGCGGGAGTGAAGGAATGAGAAACCACAGGACCCCGAGGCCGAGAACCCCGGAAAGCAGCCAGGCCGAACCGGCCACCCCGTAATCCCAACCCCACCCGATGGTACCGAGGATCGCGCTCGCGCCGAGGATCGTCGCGACCAGGGACATGCCGAGCTTCCACGGCGACAGACGACGCTGCGCCAGGAAGAAGCCGTCCTCATCTGCGGCCTCCTGCCCCAGGAAGACCAGATGCAGGAGCAGAAAACCTGCGATGAAATAGATCATGAGAAGGAAGGTGGGATCAGTTCCCGTACTTGATGTAGTCCATGTAGGACTCCATCTGCGGTCCGGCCGAACCGATGAAGTCCACGAACTCCATCATGTCGATGTCGCTCTCGCGGAGCTTCTGCAGGGCGTCGGTTTCCAACTGCCGGACGCGCTCGCGGGTGATGTTCATGCACTCGCCGATGTACTCCAGCGTGTTCTCTCCGCGCTCGGCGACGTCGAGCACGCAGGTCTCCTTCATCTCCACGATCTCGTGGAAATTCTCGCTGAGCGACCCATTGGGCTTCACCTCCAGCGCGAGGTGATAGCGGCAGCGCACGTACGGACAGGGACGCTCACCGTACTTGCACTCGGCGCGGGTCTTCGGCAGGTCCTCGTGCATCCAGGGCTCCAGGAGCAGGCTCTGCCTGCGTTCCTCCTTGGAGAGGCGCTTGGCGAGGCGGGTCTTGGGCCGGGCACCCTTGCGCTTGGAACGGACCAGGGAACGTTCGGCAACCTTGCGGATTTTCTGGACGGGGGAGTTGTCGGTCTTCTTCATGGTGCTGTCTCCTTCATTACAAAGTGGGTCGTGGGTTGGTTATATTCTGGTCAATCGATACCAATTTAGTAATCAGCGTCCTTGCTGTTGTTTGTGCTTCCTGCAGTTCACTCTCCACCTGGGGCCGCAGACTCGTGTCGAAGTGCGGCCCGCACACCTCCGTTTGCATTTCAGAGAACAGGCGCTGCAGCCCGTTATCGAGTTGATTGATTTCACTTGCAAATTTCATCGAGGCCCGAACGATGTCGTCGATCGTCAACCCCTCCGACATCATCCGTTTGATGTCGTTGATGCGACGCACGACGCCAAACGGATACACCCCTTTGGACCCGCGATGTTTCCCGCGACCACCCGCGCTGACACGATGGGATCGCGACAGCAGCCCGAGCTGGACGTACTTCCTGAAGGAAGGCTCACTGAAGCGGATCCCGGCTTCCCGGAAAATTTTCACGACGTCGAGCGTTTCGATCCCGTCTTTGTAGATCCGCTCACATTCGCTCAATTCTTCTTCGGTCAGGAATTCAGGCATCGCTCACTTCTTCTATTCTCTTACGAATGTTCTTCTCTTTCGCTTCCTTTTGCGCTTTTCTTTTGAATGTATTCTTCTGAAACGCGCTTCCGTACGATATTCCTCTGAAAGTACTTCTACAAGTCAAAAGCGAGTGATTCCGTGCCTCTGAAATTCCTTTTTTCCTAACATCCGTTAGACTGCGAGACTTCCGAGAAAATTACTTCATTAAAGATGAAGTGAGCCACCTGGAACGGGAAAGTTTTGGATTTTTCGAAATCTCGGATTGCCCTGAAAGCCCGTCAGAACAAGGGACGTGACGCGGAAAGATTTTTTCCTCCAGAGAAATAACATCTGTTACGCAAATCCGGCGAACCAATGAGCGCGCGCCGGAATAAGCAAAATTTTTCTTGTGACTGATACAGTATTGGGCTATTTTTCCGGAACGTCGTTTTGGCCGGTCCCGAAGACGCATCCTGAGGCTTCGTTTCCAATGCAAAAACGGCAACTGTGAATGCTAGTCATATTGTTGATCACTGGGCCCTTCCGGCCTGACTCCTGAAGGAGGCTTTACCGTGGAACAGAACAACAATCCGAACACCAATCCTTCCACCAGCGAACCCCTTGAGGCCATCATCCGCGAGGCCGGTCAGTGGTTCGAAGCCGAGGTCGAGCAAGCTCAGCACGACAAGATCGAAAAGCTCGAAAACCAGAAGAAGAGCATGAGCGACGCGGTCGTCAAGCAGATCCAGGACGAAGCCCGTCGTGAGGTGGAGGAGAAGTTCGCGAAGAAGCAGAAGGAGCTCGAGGCCGACCTTCTCAAGAAACAGAAGGACATCCAGGAAGAACTCGACCGTGAACGCAAGCGCCGCGAAACGGCCGAGAGCAACGCCGAGAAAGCCTCCAAGGTCGCCGAGAAGGCCGAGGCCACCGCCAAGGCCGCGGCCGCCGTGGCTTCCAACGCCCCCAACGCCAACCGCAACCTGATCATCGGGGCTGTCGTGGGCGGACTCCTCTTCGGCATCATTGGCTTCCTCGCCGGCAAGGGCAACTGCCCGCAGCCTGGCGCCGGCGGCGTCCCCGCCTCACAACCCACCATGACCAGCCCTGGCGGAAACACGCTGCCGCCGCCGGTCGAGCCCATCATGCAACCCACGATTGAGACCATGCAGCCCACGCCCATCGAGCCGGTCATGGTCGAACCCGCCATGGTCGAGACGCCGCCCATGACCGTCACGCCGATGCTGCCGCCGCCGCCGATGACGACCCCCATGACCACCCCCATGACCACGGACATGGGCCTGAAACTGGATAATCCGTTCTAGCCGACACGAATACCGGGTTGGTAAGGAGATACCGCATGTTCAGACAATTTTTCCTTTCAATGATGATTGTCTCCTGGATGACGGCCTCTGTGGCTGCCGGACAGGAACCGGTCGATCGCAAGGCCCAGGCCGGCGAGCACTTCCAGAAGGGCACCGCGCTGTATGGAGCGGGCCAGTATCTGCAGGCCATCAAAGAGTTCAAGGAAGCCTATCGGCTCGTTCCCAAGCCGATCATTCTTCTCTACATCGCAGACATCTACAAGGAAGCCGGCCTCACCGACGAAGCCGTCTCCTATTATCGCCGGTTCCTCGACGAGGCGCGCCTGAATGATCCCGGCCGCCCGAAGGCGGAAGCGGCACTGAAGGAGCTTGGCGCTTCTGCCGTGGCCCCGCCCAAGGACCCGACGCCTCCGACGACCGATCCCGTCGACAAGCCGCAGCCCAAGGATCCGGTCGTGGACAAGCCGCGTCCGCCCCGCAAGGCTTTCAAGCCCGGCGAATTGATCCACACTCCCCTCGAGGAGGCCCAGCCCAACCATCCGGCCAAGCTCGAGGTCGAACTTCCGGACGACATCAAGCGCGCCTGGGTGTACCTGTACTATCGCCCCCAGGGCCAGGACGACTACATCAAGGTGAAGTTCAAGGTCGACAAGGATGACGTCTATTATTACATCCTGCCCTGCACGGTCCTCAAGGGCAACATCCTACAATATTACATTGAAGCCGTGGGCGTAAGCGGCCGTCGTGTCGCCGGTTCGGCCACCTCGGCGAGCCCGTTCATCGTGGATATCAACGCCGCCAACCCGCTTCAGCCCGGCGGACAGATGAGCTGCTCCGAAGCCGCTTCAGGCGTCTCGGACGGCTCAACGGCCCCCGGTGTCGTGACCACGCCCCGGCCCGACAAACCCGTGGATCCCGGCAAGCGTCGCCCGAAAGTGTTCTACATCGCCATCGGTTCCAGCGTGGCCACCGTTGCCATGGTCGGCCTGACCGTGCTGTTCGGACAGATGGCCTCCATGAACGGTGTGAACCTCGAGGACAACCAGATTTTTGGCGCCAACAGCGGCCTGATCGCCTTCTCCGGCGAGGTCGCCGACTATGAGAAGTCCGGCAAGAGCTATCAGACCACGATGTACGTGACCGGCGGCTTGTCCGTCGTATTTGCCCTGGCCTCCGGCTATCTCTGGGCCGATTACTTCGGCAAGGTCCCTGCGGGCATGTCGCTGAACACCCGCCTGAGCGGTCCCTCGGCCACGCCCACGCCGGCGCCGGCCAATTCAGGGGACGTGTTCGTGGCTCCCATCATCGGCGAAGGTTTCTTTGGCGTCGGCGGCACCGTCCGCTTTTAACTGGAGGCTACCATGAAGCGTATCTTCATTCTTCTGACCATCGTTTCCATGGGCGCCCTCACGGGCTGCTACGACCCTTCCCTGGGTGAGTTCCCCTTCGTCTGCGGCGGCAGCCACGGCAACCCCGAGTGCCCTGAAGGCTACAGTTGCTACGGCGGACAGTGCCTCTCGAGCGCCCCCGCCTGCTACTCTGAGATCTTCGGCCTGATTCGCGGCGACGAGGACAAGGACTTCGAGCCCAACAACGTGCCCGATCTCGCCTACACCCTGGTCTGCGGCGACGAGGTGAACCCCAACTGTCCGCTGCGCTACGGCGTGCAGCAGCAGTACGTCCGCCTGGTCATCTGCGGCGAGGCCTTCACCGACCCGTCTGCCGGCCTCTACGGCGGCGACCGTGACTACTACCGCATCTTCCTCAACAACGGCGAGAGCATCGCGATCACCCTGAAGTACAACTATCAGATGGGCCGCGACCTCGACATGCGCCTGCTGGCCGATCGGGAACTGAACTGGGCCCAACTGAAAATGTCCCAGTCCACCAACGACGACGAGGAGATCACGCATACGGCCGAGTACACCGGCTGGCACTTCATTGAAATCAAGGGCAAGACGCCGGCGGACAACAACGGCTACGCCCTGCAGTGGACCCTGACCGCGGCGCAGTAGGCAACGTGACCCTATCTTCGTACGCTTTTCCTTTCCAAACCGTTTGAACCACCAGGAGGGTTAGCCATGTCCAGTCGTCTGGGAGACATTCTGCTACGCGAGAGCCTGATCACGCCCGTGCAGCTGAAACAAGCTCAGGAAGAGCAGAAGAAGACAGGAAAACGCCTCGGCTACACGCTGGCCAAGATGGGCGCGCTCGACGAGCAGAGCCTCACCTCGTTCGTGGCCCAGCACTATGGCGTCCCGCCTGTTGAACTTCGGCAGACCGACATCGACCCCGAGGTGGTGAAGCTCCTGCCCGAGAACGTGGCGCGCCGTCATCAGGTGATTCCAATCAACCGCACCGGGTCCACGCTCGTGGTGGCCATGGCGGACCCGTCGGACATCTACGCCATCGACGATCTGAAGTTCATCACGGGCTACAACATCGAGGTCATGGTCGCCTCCGACACCTCGATCGAGGAGGTGCTCAACCGCATCTACACCTCGTCGATGGCTGCCCTCGAGGAGTCTCTCTACGAGTTCAACAACAACGAGGTCGAGTTCGGCGACAACGTCGACGAGAGCGTGAACGTGCTCGACCTCGAGAAGGCCTCCGAGGAGGCGCCGGTCATCCGCCTGGTCAACTACATCCTCCTGTCGGCCATCAAGAAGGGTGCATCCGACATCCACGTGGAGCCCTACGAGAAGAGCTTCCGGGTCAGGCTCCGCATCGACGGCGTGCTCCACGAGGAGATGACCCCCCCGATGCGCCTGAAGAACGCGATCACCTCGCGTCTGAAAATCATGTCCAACCTCGACATCGCCGAGCGCCGCCTGCCCCAGGACGGCCGCATCAAGCTCAAGATCGGCAAGAACAAGGAGATGGACTTCCGCGTAAGCGTCCTGCCCACCCTGTTCGGTGAGAAGGTCGTCATGCGTCTGTTGGACAAGAGCAATCTCCAGCTCGACATGACCAAGCTCGGCTTCGAGTCCACCGCGCTGGAGCTCTTCAAGAAGGCCATCTACCAGCCCTACGGCATGGTGTTGGTCACGGGCCCCACCGGATCCGGTAAGACCACCACGCTGTACAGCGCCCTCTCGGAATTGAACCAGATCGACAAGAACATCAGCACCGCCGAGGATCCGGTCGAGTTCAACCTGCACGGCATCAACCAGGTGCACATCCACGACGACATCGGGCTGGACTTCGCCGCCGCCCTCCGCTCCTTCCTCCGCCAGGACCCCGACATCATCATGGTCGGTGAGATCCGCGACTTCGAGACGGCCGAGATCGGCGTCAAGGCGGCCCTCACCGGTCACCTCGTGCTCTCCACCCTGCACACCAACGACGCCCCCTCCACCATCAACCGACTGCTGAACATGGGCGTGGAACCGTTCCTGGTCACGGCCTCGGTCAACCTCATCCTGGCCCAGCGCCTGGCGCGCAAGATCTGCAGCGAATGCAAGGAGCCCTTCGTGGTCCCCAAGGAGACCCTGATTGAGCTGGGCCTGCCCGAGGAACAGGCGGCCAACGTCAAGCACGTGTTCAAGGGAAAAGGCTGTCCCCACTGCTCCAACACCGGCTACAAGGGCCGCGTCGCACTCTATGAGGTCATGTGGCTCTATGACGAGCTCAAGGACATGATCATCCAGGGCTCCTCGGCCGCCGAGCTCAAGGCCACCGCCATCCGGCTGGGCCTCAAGACGCTCCGCATGAGCGGCATCTCAAAAATCCTCGAGGGCACCACCACCATCGAGGAGGTCACCCGCGTCACGGCCTCGGACTAGCCTCTCCACTTCCTTTCCACTTGCCAAATCAATATCTTATGCTATATCGGGACGTTGTTCCGACGTTTTTTCCTGCATTGAAAGGACCTCATCATGAAAATCCGAATTCTTCTGTCTTCTGTCCTGGCACTGCTGCTGTTCACGCACTGCGATGACGGCGGCAAAAAGACCGACAAGTGCGCGAACGTGACCTGCGGCGCCAACGCCTCCTGCAACCCCGGCAACGGCGAATGCGCCTGCGACGACGGCTTCACCGGCGATCCGATCGCGGGCTGCACGGCCGTGAGCCTGTGTGAGGACGTGACCTGCGGCGCCAACGCCACCTGCAACCCCGGCAACGGCGAGTGTGCCTGCGACGACGGCTACATCGGCGATCCGAACACCGGTTGCACCCTCTCCACCCTGTGCGACGAGGTCACCTGCGGCGCCAACGCCACCTGCAACCCCAACAACGGCGAGTGCGCCTGCGACGACGGCTACATCGGCGACCCGAACACCGGATGCACGCTGGCCGGCACGTGCGAGGCCAACACCTGCAACGGGCACGGGACCTGCGACGACACCGGCGGCGCGGTCACCTGCGCGTGCGAAACGGGCTACACCGGAGAATTCTGCAACACCTGCGACGCCGCCAATGGCTACGAAGCGGATCCGGAGAACCCCGGCGACTGCATCCAGAACCCCTGCGTCCCTGACCCCTGCTATGGCAACGGCACCTGCAGCGTCGTGGACAGCCTGCCGGTGTGCGACTGCAACCCGGGCTACGCCGGCGGCAACTGCAACCGTTGCGACACCGACAACGGCTACGAGGACGACCCCGAGAATCCCGGCGAATGCATCCTGAACGCCTGCTTCGGCTACGACTGCGGCCACGGCACCTGCTCGCTGGCCGGCGGCACCCCGACCTGCACCTGCACCACCGGCTACACCGGAGCCTCCTGTGACGCCTGCGACACCGCCAACGGCTACGTCGCCTCCATCGCCACCCCGGGCACCTGTGTGCTCAACCCCTGCCTGAGCCAGACCTGCTCCAACCACGGCACGTGCTCCCAGAGCGCCACCGACACGGCCCAGTGCGCCTGCGCCACCGGCTACACCGGCGCCACCTGCAGTGCCTGCGACACCGCCAACGGCTACATCGCCTCCACGCTGTCCCCGGGCACCTGCATCCCGACCCCGTGCACCGCCGGCGCCTGCAACAGCCACGGCACCTGCACCGTCGTCAATGACGCGCCCTCCTGCGCCTGCGCAACCGGCTGGACCGGCGCCACCTGCGCCACCTGCGCCACCGGCTACACCGGAGCCCTGTGCAACACCTGCGACACCGCCAACGGCTACGTCGCCTCCACCCTGGTCCCGGGCACCTGCATCACCAATCCCTGCACCGGTGTGGACTGCAACGGCCACGGCACCTGCGCCGCCGTCAACGATGCGCCGTCCTGCACCTGCACCACCGGCTACACCGGGACGCTCTGCGCCTCCTGTGACAGCGCCAACGACTATGTCGCCTCCAACGCCACTCCGGGCACCTGCATCATCAATCCCTGCCTGACCGAGACGTGCTCAGGTCACGGCACCTGCGGCCTCGACGCCGCCGACGCCACCGTCTGCACCTGCGCCACCGGCTACGTCGGCGCCGCCTGCGACACCTGCGACACCGCCAACGACTACATCGCCTCCACCGTGGTCCCGGGCACCTGCATCCTGAACCCCTGCCCGGCCGTCGGCGCCTGCTCAGGCAACGGCTCCTGCGTCGTCGTCGCCGATGCGGCCTCCTGCACCTGCGACACCGGCTACGCCGGCCTGCTCTGCGCCTCCTGCGACACCGCCAACCATTACATCGCCTCCACCCTCGTCCTGGGGACCTGCATCATCGATCCCTGCCTGACCGAGACCTGCTCGGGCCACGGCACCTGCGGCGTCGATGCCGACCTCGCCGAGTGCACCTGCGACGCCGGCTACATCAATGACCTGTGCGACGCCTGCGACACGCTCGCCGGCTTCGTCGAGTTCCCGGCCGGCTCGGGCACCTGCGTCGAGAACGTGGTCCCACAGCCCGGTGAGCTGGTCATCACCGAGATCATGATCCAGTCCAACACGACGCCTGTCGAGAACGGTCAGTGGTTCGAGGTCACCAACCTCACCAACGCCACCAAGTCCCTCGCCGGCCTGTCCGTCATCGCCGACACCGCCCAGATCGACATCCCGACCGACTCCCCGGCCACCCTGGCGCCCCATGCCACCATGCTCGTTGCCAAGAGCAACAACCCCGGCGTCAACGGCGGACTCACCGTCCAGCTCCAGCTCTCCGGCATGGCCCTCTCCATCGTCTCGGGCAGCATCGAACTGATGCGCACCGACGACATGACCACCATCGACCTCGTCGAATGGGACCTCTCCTGGAACCACCAGGACAAACGCTCCCTCACGCTGTCCCCGGCCGCGCTGACCTCGGCCACCCCGGCCGATACCCTCAACGACAACGGCGACCATTGGTGCTTCGGCGCCACCGATTTCAACTCCAATGGGACGTTCGGCACGCCCAACGCGGCCAACGATGAGTGCCGCCTCTTCTGGTGCGGCCTGCAGTGGCCCCAGACCACCACCACCGATGAGAACGTCGTCACCGAGATCATCTACGGACAGGTCTACGACGAGCTCCTGACGGTCGGTCAGGACTTCTCCCCGTTCATCTCCGCCCAGGTCGGCTTCGGCCCCACGGGCTCGGATCCCACCGGCCTCGACTGGACGTGGTCCGACGGCACCTACGACGCCTCGTTCGTCGCCCAGAACAACGAACAGTTCATGGGCTTCATGCTGCCCACCACCGAAGGCACCTACGACTACCTCTACCGCGTCTCCACCGACGGTGGCCTCAGCTACCAGACCTGCTTCTGGGAAGCTGACGGCACCAGCCGTGGCACGCTGACGGTCAACGCCACAACGCCCGCCTGCGGGACTCAGGTGGTCATTTCCAACCTCTATGGTGCCGGCGGCAACGCCAGCGCAATCTGGAGAAATGACTTCGTCGTCCTTCACAACCGCAGCCTTTCCCTGACCGCGAACCTCACCGGATGGTCCATTCAATATGCATCTGCAGCCGGCTCCACCTGGTCCGTGGTCAACCTCTCCGGCTCCATCCCGCCGGGTGGATACTATCTCATTTCACTGAGCAGCGGCGGCGCAGTGGGAGCCCTTCTTCCCACACCGGATTTGAGCAGCACCGTCATCAACTTGTCTGGAACCGCTGGCAAGCTGGCCCTATCGTCTTCAACGACGGCGCTCACGGGCACATGCCCCACCGGTGGAGCCGTCGTGGACTTCGTCGGTTACGGCTCGACCGCCAACTGCTCCGAGACCGCCCCCACCCTTTCGTTGGCGACGGCCAACTCGGGGCGCCGCCTTGGTGAGGGCTGCATCGACACCAACCACAACCTCAATGATTTTGCGACCTCCACCGCTGCGCCCAACAATTCCGCCACCACCCCGGTATCCTGCGGATGCAACTGAGTAGTTTTTAGGTCCCTCACTCCCCCTCTGTCCCCCTATCCCATGCCCCCCACACACACTCCCAGGAGCCTCGATCTCAACGCGGCTGAGCTTCAGCTCGTGGCCGACGAATGCGCCCGCCTGCTCACGGGGCAGCGGTTCTCGCGCCTCGTGGAGGCCTCCGAACGATGCCTGCTCTTCTGCGGCGGCTTCGTCGACTTCGCCGTGGACTTCTCGCCGGGGTTCGTGCACGCGTGCCTGTGCGCCTCCCGCAAGGCCCGTGGCGAGGTCGGCGCCTTCACCATGCTGCTGCGCAAGCACATCGGCGGCGCGCGCGTGACCTCCTGCGCCCTGCCCCGCCCGGGGGACCGGATCCTGCAGTTGGCGTTCTCCTCGGGCGTGATGTTGTCGCTGGAACTGTCGGGCCGCCACGCCAACGCGTTTTTGCTCGACGACGGCAGTGCCATTCTGGGGTCGTTCTTCCCCACCCACAGCCTGACGCGCCCGCTCTCCACGGGCGCGATCTACACGCTGCCGCCGCCGGCCGTGGCGGGGACCGCAGCGCACGGGGGCACTTCGCGCTTCCCCGCCAAAGAGACCGGCGCAGCCGTCGACGCCTTCTTCACCGCCGCCCAGATCGCGGCCGCCCGGGATCGGGCCCGCGCAGCCGCCATCGCGGCACGGACCCGCGAGATCGAGAAGGCCCGCAAGGTCCTCGAGCATCTGCGCACCGACGCCCTCCGCATGGAGCGGCGCACCGAAGGCCGGCGGCTGGGCGACCTGTTCCTGGCCGCGCTGCCCACCTGGCCTGCCGGCGCAACCTCCTACACCTTCACGCCGTACGACGGTGCCCCGACGGAGACATTGACCCTGCCGATCCGGTGCAAAACGCCGGCCGCGGCCGCCCAGATCCACTTCGCCGAGTACAAGAAGGCCCGACGCAGCCGCGCCGTCATCGAGGAGCGCGTGGCGCACTTCGAGGCGCTGCTGGCCAGGCTTGAGGCCGAGCGCACTGCCCTGGAGCAACGCCCGCCCGAGTTCTTCGACGCCCCCGTTGCCGATGCAGGCAG
>PHBF01000483.1 GCA_002841905.1 Deltaproteobacteria bacterium HGW-Deltaproteobacteria-17 | reverse complement strand
GCTGTTCGAGGCCGACTGCGTGCTCGAGGAGACCCAGCCGGTGGTTTCCGTCACCAAATCCTCGGCTTCGTTCGTGACCGACCCGGTGGTCGTGTTCACCCTGGACTACGCGAACATGGGGGAGAGCGTGGCCTTCACGGCCCTGCTGCAGGATCCGCTGCCGGCGGGGACCACGTTTGTCTCCGCCAGCAACGGCGGCACGCTGTCCGGCGGCGTCGTGCGTTGGAGCCTGGGAAACCTGGGCGTGCATCAGACCGGCAGCGTCACGCTGACGCTGCGACTGTCCGCGCCTGGGACCTATGACAACCAGGCGGAGCTGCAGTATTTCTCCGGCACCACGCCCATGGTGGCGCAATCCAACGTCAGCCACGTCACCTTCCAGATCGACACCGACGGGGATGGCTGTTCGGACGAGCAGGAGGCCGCCATGGGGACGGATCCGAACGAGCCCGACACCGACATCGACGGCATCCTCGACTGCGAGGACACCTGTCCGCTCATCCCCAACCCCCTGCAGGAGTTGAGCTCGGATCCGGACAACTGCGGCGGGTGCGGCCTGATCTGCCTCCTGGATCACGCCACCGAGCTCTGCGTGCTCGGGGAGTGCGCCGTCTCCGCCTGCGACACGAACTGGGGGGACTGCGACCTGAACGCGGCCAACGGCTGTGAGACGGATCTGCTGACGAGCATCGACCACTGCAGCGCCTGCGGGGGCCTCTGCGCCCCGGCCAACGCCGACGCCGACTGTGTATCAGGGGCCTGCGAGGTGGGTTCCTGCCTCGCCCCCTGGGCCGACTGCGACGGCCTCCCCGGAAACGGCTGCGAGGCGGATCTGGAGAACAGCCTCGAGCACTGTGGCGGCTGCGGCGCCGGGTGCGCCCCGGCCGACGCCGTGGGCCTCTGCTCGGCGGGCCTGTGCCTGGTCGATTCCTGCGTCGAGGGCATGGCCGACTGCGACGGGCTCCCCGCCAACGGCTGCGAGATCAACCTCCTCGAGGCGGAGTCCGACTGCGGCGGCTGCGGGGCGGTCTGCGCCCCGGCCTCGGCCGAGGGGCTCTGCGTCCTGGGCGTATGCACCGTCGACGCCTGTCTCTCGGGGTTCGGCGACTGCGACGGGCTGGCGGTCAACGGCTGCGAGGTGGATCTGCAGATCAGCCTGACCGACTGCGGCGCCTGCGGCTCCCTGTGCGCGCCCGACAACGCCCTGGCCCGCTGCGAGTCCGGCCTGTGCGTGATGGACGCCTGCACGCCCGGCTTCGGCGATTGTGACGGGCTCCCGGCCAACGGCTGCGAGGCCGATCTCGCCACCAGCCTCGAGCACTGCGGCGGCTGCGGCGTCCCCTGCGCGCCCGACCACGCCACGGGCAGCTGCGTCGACGGCGCCTGCGTGCTCGAGTCCTGCAACGACGGCTTCCTCGACTGCGACGGCGACGGGACCGGTTGCGAGACCGACATCGCCGTGGATCAGGCCAACTGCGGCGGCTGCGATCATTCCTGCGCCGCCCACGCCGGGGCCAACGCCGCATCGGTCAACTGCAGCCTGGGTGTGTGTGTGTATCAGTGCCAGCCCGGCTGGGCCGATCTCAACGGCGA
>PHBF01000482.1 GCA_002841905.1 Deltaproteobacteria bacterium HGW-Deltaproteobacteria-17 | reverse complement strand
CTCGGAGGCCGTTATCACGAACTGCTCCATGTCCCGCAAGGCGCGCTCCGCCTCGGTCCGCTCTATGAGGCGGCCCAGTCGCTCCGACACGGATTCCAGCAGCAATCGCTCATCCGCTTGCAGGCTGGCGCAGAGCGGGGAGGGCTCATCGCCGGTGTAGGTTATCTCAATGGCCCCACGGTCCTCGCCGGTGACCGTGATGGGTATGTTAAGGCAGGGTGGCCGGGTGCGCGCCGCGCCCGCCTCGAACTCGAAGCTGTTCAGCCGGATCCGCGCGTTGGTGAGTCCGGACTCGGGAAACGCCTCGATGAGCAGAATCGGGATTCCGCTCAATATGCCCTCGAGCGACGCGCCGGCCGCCTCCACCAGGTGCGAGATGCCGTAGAGGCATTCCAGGTGCCTGGCTAACTGGAAGGCGCGGGCCGTCTCTTTCTGCTCGGCCTCGCCGGGCTGTGAACTCATCTCGGTATCCATAACGTGAAGGTCGACCCCTCCTTCTCCTTGCTCTCTACCGTAACGTCGCCGCCGACCGCGAGAGCCAGTTGCTTCGCTATGAAGAGCCCCAGGCCGACGCCCTGGAAACGCCGGTTGGCGCCCGATTCCACCTGGTAGAAGGAGTCGAATATCCGCTCCAGCTGATCAGCCGGTATGCCGACCCCCTCGTCGTTCACCGCTATGTGGATACTATCAGAGCCGTTGTCGAGCTTCACCGTTATGCCGCCGCCTTCCGGCGAGAATTTCGCGGCATTGGAGAGCAGGTTCTCAATGATCATCTCCAGCAGGTCCGGGTCCGCTGTGGTCATCAGGTGCGGTGGGCTCACGAGCTTGATCCTCGCGCTGTCCCCGTTCTCGCCGAGCTGGCTCACCGCCCTGTCGACCAACGGCACCAGGTCCACACGGACCTGAGCCTTCTTGATGCCCGGCGACCGTAGCCGGTCCGCTATCACCAGGTTGCCGATGAGCCGGTTCAGCTTGCTGATGCGCGAATTGATTATATCCTCCATATGGTCGCGTTGCTCCGCGCCGAGTGAGTCCCAATGCTCGAAGAGCGTATTGGTGTAGCCTTTGATCAGGGTGAGCGGCGTCCGCAGCTCGTGCGATACGGTCGCCAGTATGTTCCCCTTCAGGAGCTCTAGTGTCTCCAGCCTCTGGTATGCCTTCTCGAGTTCACCCAGCCGCTTCTCCAGGTCGGCCTGGTAATCCGCCCTCTCGAGGGCGATGCCGAGTACGGCTGAGGAGAGCGTGCTCCAGGATTCCACGCGCCCGGCGTCGAGGGTCTTCTCATCGGAAACGCCCAGGAGAAAACCTCGCCGCCGCCCCATCGTCGTGATCGGCATGCCGGCGACGTAAGGGCCGAGGGCCGCGCTCACCGAATCCCAATCGAGCCCCGCGGGATGGGAGCCGGGTCCGTAAGAGACGAAAGCCTCACCCCCGTCGAAAGCTGCCGTCATCTGGGCCATGAGTTCCTCGGGGATAGCGGGAACGCTCGGCCAGCCCTGGCAGCCTTCACAGAGCGGCTCGCCGGATCGGTCGGCGAACCGGAAAAATCCTGCCCACATCCCCGATACCTGCAGGGCCCCGGCGAGCACGACTT
>PHBF01000481.1 GCA_002841905.1 Deltaproteobacteria bacterium HGW-Deltaproteobacteria-17 | reverse complement strand
GGCGGTGCCGCGATCGAGGCGGAACTGCTTGCCGCAACCCGCCAGCACATCGCGCGCCTGTTTGCGTTCGATGCGATGGATATCGTGCTTGTCGATGAAAGCAGCGGTGGATTCGAGTTTGCCGACAGCGAATCGCAGCACAGCGTCAAGGCACTGAAGACCGAGCTCGAACGGCGTGTGGACGACGGGCACTTCGCCTGGGCATTGCGGCAGACGCGTGCTGTGGTGTTGCCCACGCTGACTGGCAAGGGCACGTTGCTGCTGTGCGCGTTGGGCACCCGCAACCGGGTGCGCGGCATGTTCGCCGGGTTGTATGTCGATGGTGCAGCGAGCCTGTCGGAAACCAAACTCAACCTGCTGTTGTTGATCCTGTCCGGCGTCGCCAATGTGCTGGAATCCACTGCACTGTATCGCCTGATCAAGCAGCAGAACGTCGAGCTGGAAGAACGCGTGGCGCTGCGCACGCGTGAGCTGGAAGCGGCACGCCGCGAGGCCGATGCGGCCAATCACGCCAAGGGTGCGTTCCTGGCCAACATGAGCCACGAGATCCGTACCCCGTTGACCGCGATCATCGGTTATGCCGAGTTGCTCGCGCGCGGCGCCGTTCCCATCGAGCAGCGGCAATCGGCAATCAACACCATTGCCGGTGCCGGCCGGCACCTGCTGGAGTTGGTCAGTGCGGTACTGGATCTGTCCAAGCTGGAATCCGGGCAATTGCCGAGCGAATCGGTTGCGCTGGACCTGCGCCAACTGATTGCCGATGTCGCCGGCATCGTGACCCCGCAAATGCAGGCAAAGGGGATCGATTTTGCGCTTGAGTGCATCGAGCCGATACCGGACACCATCGCCAGCGATCCGTTGCGGCTGCGGCAGATACTGCTCAATTTGCTGGGTAATGCGATCAAGTTTACCGGGCAGGGCGTGATTGGGCTGCGCGTGCGCGTCGTCAACGGCGGCGAGACGTTGGTTTTCGAGGTCAGCGACAGCGGCATCGGCATCAGTGCCGAGCAGGCGCAGGCGCTGTTTCAGCCATTCGCGCAGGCCGATGCATCGGTTTCCCGACGGTTCGGCGGCACCGGCCTTGGCTTGTACCTGTCGCGGCAGTTCGCCGAACGATTGGACGGCACGCTGGAACTGGATACCGAATACCGCGGTGGCGCCCTGTTCCGCCTGGCGATTCCGCTGCGTCTGGCGGCAGCGCAAGGCGAAATGCCCGTTATCGAGCGCGGCGCTGTGGCCGGTCCGCTGCGCGGCAATGTGTTGCTGGCCGACGACACCGCCGAGTTGCGCGAACTGGTCGGCTTGTATATCGGCAGCATCGCGCCCGACGTGCGCGTGGTGATGGTGGAAAACGGCGCGCGCGCGGTGGAGCAGGCATTGATCAGCGATTTCGACCTGATCGTGATGGATTTGCAGATGCCGGAAATGGACGGCTTTACCGCTGCGCAACTGCTGCGCGCATCCGGTTACCGCGGGCCGATGATTGCGCTGACCGCCAACGCCCTGAGCGAGGATCGCGATCGCAGCATGACGGCGGGATTCGATGCCTTCATCACCAAACCGATCGACGCCAAGCTGTTGGCACAGGCGTTGCG
>PHBF01000480.1 GCA_002841905.1 Deltaproteobacteria bacterium HGW-Deltaproteobacteria-17 | reverse complement strand
CATCCTTACCTCATCCTAAAGGGGCTCTTCGTGCCGGCCGCGAAGCCGCTGTTGCTCATCGCCCTGGTGGGACCGTTCGCCCTGCTCCCGCTCGCGGGGGGCTTCTCCATCGTGGGACTCCCCTACTTGTTGCAGCGACTGCTCTCCGATTACGGCGGCCATTGGAGCTTCTCGTCTCACTACAGTGCGATCTTCGGCGCCATATTCGCCATCGGCGCCGTGGAGGGATTCATCCGCCTCGCGCGATGGCGGGAACTGCGCGGCGCCCGTGAACAGGACATGAGCAAGGGAGCGCGGGAGCCAGGGACAGCCGACCGCGTACTCTTGGCGTTGCCGGCGCTCAGCCTCATCTTCTTCGGTAGCTTCCTGCTCGCGTTTCTGGTCCCCTACGTGTCGGGCGAGACGGCCCGAGCCGCTGCCGGATACGAGCTGCTCAGGGCCGTCCCGGCGGACGCCTCGGTGCTGGCTCAACACAATCTCGTGCCGCACCTCTCGTGCCGTGACGAGATCTACCTCTACGGGGAGGAGCCGCTGCGGCAGGGTCTTTCCCATACCAACCTGGAACTCAAGGAGCTGTACCGGGAGCGAGATCTGTTCTCCGAGGTCGACTACATCGCGCTCAATCCGGAACTCGACCCCTTCCCGACCACTGCCGAGCGGGTGCGCGAGCGCTGCGAGCTGCTGCGGGCCGATCCCCGCTTCATCGCTCGCGATTACGGCCATGGCTGGGTGCTGTTCGAACGCATCCGGCCCTGAGGACGGGCCGCGCGCCGCTTGACTTGTTGCTGAATCAAATCGCATGATGCGATTAGGATATGTTTTAAGCAGGTTCGGCACGTCGAACCGCCCTCCATTCGCAGCCACGCGGCGTTCTCCGAACGGACGAACCAGGTCGACCTCGGGTTAAGTTCGAAGGAGGCTCCATGAGCGACATCTATTCAGAAAAGCCGTGGCAGAAGTCGTATGACGAGCATGTCCGGCCAAGCCTTGAGTACGAGGATAAGACCTTCGCGCAGAAGTTCAAGGAGACGGCGCAGCGCTACGCCGACAAGACGGCGCTGATATACCTGGGAAAGCGGTTGAGCTTCAAGGATATCGACCGCCTCTCCGACCGCCTCGCGGCCTACTTCATCCAGAACGGCCTTAAGCCGGATGACGTCGTGGGCCTGCATCTCCCGAACATACCCGCCAACTATATCAGCGTGGTCGCCGTGCAGAAGGCGGGCGCGGTCTCAACCGGCTTGAGCCCTTTGCTGACCCCGCAGGAGATGGAGCATCAGCTGAGGGACGCCAAGGTGAAGATGGTCGTCACGGTCGATGTCCTCTTCGAGAAGATCAAGGAAGTAGCCCCCCAGGCGGACTTCTCGCACGTGCTGGTGGCCGAGATCGCCGACTACCTTCCGAAGGTGAAGGCGGTCCTGGGAAAGATGCTGAAGAAGATACCCGTCGGGACATGCGAGCCGCTGCCGGGCAAGACGGTTATTCGCTTCCCGGCGGCTCTGGCGGGGATGCCGGACGAGCCCGTGATGGTGCCGCGGACCATGGACGACACCATCTTCCTCATGTACACGGGCGGCACGACGGGGCCCGCCAAGGGCGCCGT
>PHBF01000479.1 GCA_002841905.1 Deltaproteobacteria bacterium HGW-Deltaproteobacteria-17 | reverse complement strand
TGTTGTTGAGTCCCACCAGCGTGCCGCCGACCGTTATGGTGCCTGCCTCCTGCCGCCCCTTGACGTTTATGAGATTCACGTAATCGTGCGACTGTTCCGACTTGGACTGCTTTACGGCGATGCCGCGCTCCTTGGCGAAGATGGGGGCGTTCACGTAGGTGACGGGCTCCCAGACCACCAGCTCGAAGAATCCCTTCAGGACCGCTACGTTCAGGATGGCGATCTCGTGTTCGGCCAGCGGGCCGAGATACTCGATCTCGATCTCGTCCACGTGGCCCTCCACCAGGTGGGTGAAGAGCCGGCCCAGCTTCTCGGCCAGTGGGATGAACTGCTTGACCGTCTCGTCCACCTCGTGCACCGGCACCTGCAGGTTGACGACGTTGGCGACGAATTCGCCCTTCAGCGCCGCCGCCACCTGCTCCGAGATCATGATCCCGGCGCGGTCCTGCGCCTCCTGCGTCGACGCTCCGAGGTGCGGCGTGGCGATGACGTTGGGGAGTTCCATGAGGCGCCTGTCAGGCTCCGGCTCCTTCTCGAAGCAGTCGAGCGCCGCTCCGGCGACCTGGCCGCTGGCCAGTGCCTCGTAGAGGGCGGTCTCGTCGATCAGCCCTCCGCGCGCGACGTTGACGATGCGCACGCCCGGCTTCATCATGGCCAGTTGTTTCTTGCCTATCAGGTGCAACGTCTCCGACGTCTTGGGCAGATGGATGGTGATAAAATCGGACCGCTCCAGCAGTTCCTCCAGGGACTTGACCATCTCCACGCCCTGGCGTCCCGCCAGTTCCGCCGATATATAGGGGTCGAAGGCTATGGGCTTCATGCCGAAAGCCGCAGCCCGCGCCGCGACCAGCGTCCCGACACGTCCCAACCCCAGGACTCCCAGCGTCTTTGAATAGAGCTCTACGCCCTGGAAACGGCTCCGCTCCCACTTGCCCGCCTTCAGCGAACCGGCCGCCCGCGGGATGTCGCGACAGAGCGACAGCAGCAAGGCCATGGTGTGCTCGGCCGCCGACACGATGTTGCTCTGAGGCGCGTTGATCACCATGATGCCGCGCTTGGTCGCGGCCGGCACGTCGACGTTGTCGATGCCGACCCCGGCGCGTCCTACGACGCGCAGCGCGTCCGCCCGCTCGATGATGCCGGCGTCGACCTGGGTGGCGCTGCGTATTATAAGCGCCTGGTAGCCGCCGATCTCGTCCGCCAACTGCTCCTGGCTCATGCCGGGAGAGTAGGTGACCTCAAAATCCTGGCGCAGCAGGTCCACGCCCTTTTCCGATATCTTCTCGCTAACCAGTACCCTCTGCTTCATGGCGCTCCCTGGTCTCTATAGCTGCTGATATTTATCCTATCAGAGGCCGCTGGCCTCCATATATGCTCCCTGTGCCGCGGCCATACCCGCGCCGTTCTCGAACGGATATCCCAGCTCGGCCAGCGCCATCTCCAGCGCGGAGATGGATACGAGCAGGTCGAAGTAGTCGTAGTAACCGACGTGGCCGATGCGGAATATCTTGCCCTTGAGGTCGTCCTGACCGCCGGCGACGATGACCCCGTAACGCTGGTTCATGATCCGGATGAGGTCGCCCGCGTTCATCCCCTCCGGCGCGCGAAC
>PHBF01000478.1 GCA_002841905.1 Deltaproteobacteria bacterium HGW-Deltaproteobacteria-17 | reverse complement strand
GGTGGGGGGGGTGGGGGGGGGCGTTCGCGGGGGCATGGTCAGCCATGCCGCTGTCCCCTTGCGGGCGCATCTGGAAGGCGCCTTTCTCGGCCATAGCGCCGGCGCTGAGGAACACCAGCGTCGGTCCTTCGGAAGTCCTGACGCCGAGAGCGCTTCGTGCCTGGAATGCCACGACGGCGTCACCGCCCCCGATGCCGGCCACACCACCGGCGCCGATCACCGGGGGCGGGCGCTTGCGGACGGGCACGCGGTCGGATTCCCGTATACCGGGCGAACCACCGATCCCGAAGGTGGCGCCTTGGTCCAACCATCCAGAATCGACACCCGAATCCGCTTCTTCGATCGTTCGATGGGTTGCGGCTCGTGCCACAGCGTCTACTCGCGCGAACCGAACCATCTGGTGATGAGCAATCAGGGCAGTCGCCTGTGCTTCGGTTGCCACGAGATGTGACACCCCCAACGCCCCCCCTCCAGCGCACGCGATTCCCGCATTCGAGAATAACGATCGGGAAAATTTCCCGGCCACGGGAACAGGCGTGCCGGCGCTCACTCTCTCCCCCAAACCCAACCCCCTGTTCCACTGCTGGACGAGCCGGCAGTGGAACACGGCGGATTTCTCTCGCATGAGCGCCACTGTGGCCTTGGCCGGCAGGGGGCTGGCTCTTTCTTGTGGCGCCGGGCTTGCACATGTACGGCGTGGCCCTGAAGACCTCCACGGCTGTCACAGCGCGAGATCACGCCATCGCGGCCTTTTGGATCCTCGCGCTGATCTCGGCGGCTCTGGGCCTCCACCTCGTCCTGAGTCAGGCGGCCACCGACGCTTCCGCGGGATCGGCCCACAAGATGTTCTACCTCCACTTCCCGGTGGCCATGAACACCTTCGTCGCCTGCTTCTTCGTCTTTCTCGCCAGCGCCGGCGCTCTCTGGCAGCGGCGCCCCGAATGGGACGACCTCGCCGTCGCCTCGGCGCGGGTCAGCGTTCTTTTCAGCGCCGTCGTGCTCGCCACGGGGATGATCTGGGCGCGCAGCGCCTGGGGCCACTGGTGGGTCTGGAGCCCCCGGCTCACCTTCAGCCTCGCGCTCCTGCTCCTCTATGTCGGCTATCTCGCCCTCTGGGCGGCGATCCCCTCGCCGCAGCGCCGTTCGCGGGTGTGTGCCGTGTACGGCGTCATCGCATTCCTCGATGTTCCCCTTGTCTATCTCTCGGTGAAACTCCTCCCCGACATCCATCCTCCGGGCGTCTCGGCGGGGCCCGAAGCGCACTGGATCGTCGCGGCGTGCTTCGTCCCGATCACCATGCTCTGCGCCGGGCTGATCGTCCTCGGCTACCGCGGCGAAGCGCGCCGGAGAGCGAAGGCGCCGTCCGAGCCGGGCGCCGCCTTCGGGGAGCCGTCATCCTGACGATCATTCAGGCGCCGGTTCGCTTTTGTAGCGGGCCTTGAACTCCTCGGCCGCCTGCTGGCGCTTCGCCCGCTTCGTCGACCACGTCATTACCGACGGCACCCGCAACTGCGCCTACTGGACGCCAAGGCCATAAGAGGCTGTGAAGGGGGATCGATTTGAAATCGGTCCCCCTTCACACATCGCTCTTTTCCCGGTTATTTCCAGACT
>PHBF01000477.1 GCA_002841905.1 Deltaproteobacteria bacterium HGW-Deltaproteobacteria-17 | reverse complement strand
TGCACAGCGAGAAGCATTTCGCCCTCGGCGCCGAGCTTCTGACGACTCATTACGCCGACGGCGACAAGGATTACCCGCTGTTCCTGGACTTCTACGAACGGGCGCATCTAGCAGTTGGGGGAGGGTTGCCGCGATAGCGGAAATGAGGTATTCTTTCAGAGCAACAGTCGCGTCCTGAAAGGAACTTCATCGCCGATGCTATGCCTGTGCCGAACCGATCCATTTTTACAACCTCTACTCAGTGCGGTTGAAGAGGCGCCGACGTTGGTTCTGATGATCCTGGCTGCCTGGCGGCTGGCCCGTGCCATGGCGGTCAAGATCGTCGAGGAAGAGCTGGCCCAGCGCGCCCAGCAACCGACTCAGTGGCCGTGCTGCCCGCGCTGCGGGGCTCCTCTGCGCAGCAAAGGGTTTGTGTCGCGCCAGGTGGATAGCCTGCTGGGGTGCATCCGTTGGCGGCGGCGGGTGGGGCGGTGTCCCCACGGCTGCCAGATCGGTCAGGTCGCCCCTCTGGACGAGGCGTTGGGTCTGAAACCCCATCAGCACACCAGTGGGGAGTTGAAGCAAGCCGGGTGTGCTTTGGCCGTCTTTGTCCCCTTCGAGACAGTGGCCGCCTTGTTGCACCTGCTGAGCGGGATTCGCGTCAGTGCTGGGGCGGTGTGGCTGTGGGTTCAGGAGGCGGGGCAACGGGCCATGCAGCGACTGGAGCGGGAATTGCAGGGCTTGTTGGAGGGTCAAGCGCCGGCTGAGGAGCCGATAGAGCCTCAGACAGCGGCTCTTCCGCTGTTGATTGGAGCGGACGGGGTCATGGTTCCTTTCCGGCCAGAGGAGGGTACTCCCAAAGGAAAGACGGTTTGGCGCGAAGTGAAAGTGGCGATTCTGGCTCGATTGGGACGACACACCACGCGCGCGGGGCAAGAGGTGACACGTTTGGAGCGGCGCCGCTTGGTGGCAGTCCTGGGAGATATAGACGCCCTGGCGCCGCGTCTGTGGCTCGAGGCCCTGCGGCAAGGGATTGGCCAGGCCAAACAGGTCGCCTGGCTGAGTGATGGGGCGCGTGGCTTGTGGCGGCTGTTCTCCGAGCACTTGCGCCAATATGCCACCGGCATCCTGGATTTCTACCATGCGGCTCAGAACGTGTGGAAGGGCGCAGCCGCCTGGCTCGACGGACGCACGAAACGCGCCCGGCAATGGTTCGTCTTGGCACGGCATCGGCTGCGCCACGGTGAGGCGGACCAGGTGCTGGCCGACATTGCCCAGGCGTTGGAACTGGACGGGTTGCCTGATTCGGCCCGCGAAACATTGACCAAGCTGTACACGTATTTGGACAAACATCGAGATCATATCAACTACGAGAAGTTCAAGGAATTGGGACTGCCCATTGGCAGCGGTTTGGTGGAGAGCGCCTGCAAATGGCTCATTCAACAACGCTTCAAAGGGGTCGGAATGCGTTGGAGCGATGATGGCTTCAATCACTTGCTGCACTTGAGACTCTCCTGGGTCAACGGACGCTTCGAGTCACTGTTCCAGGGGGAGGCCTCCCCCAACTCGTAGATGCGCCCGTAACCAACCATGAAAAACCGAAGAGAAGCCGTGCTCTCGGTGCTGGACGCC
>PHBF01000476.1 GCA_002841905.1 Deltaproteobacteria bacterium HGW-Deltaproteobacteria-17 | reverse complement strand
GATGGTGACCCCATCGGGCAGCTCTACCCGCCACGCCCCATCGCTTGCAGCGGGCTTCTCCGGGACCGCGCCAACCACCGGCCAGAATGTCACTGCAGCATCGGTCGGTGCTGCTGCCTCCGGCATGAGCCGCTGCCTCCATCGATAGAGCCGCGCACGCTGGAGCCCGTGCTTGCGTGCGAACATCGCCATCGACTCGCCGCTTTCCACCCAGGCATCGAGGACGATGCCCGCATCGTCGTCACGCCAGTACGTGCTGCTCAGCGCCTGCTCGAGACGCGCCGCGCGGGCGCCCCCGATATGCTCCGCCACCATTCTCCACCTCCGGAACGACACCAAGTCTCGCCCGTTCCGGCCGCGAAGTGCAGACGGTGTCTACCGGCCGCTTACTCGACGAAGGCGAACGGCACGGCGGGCAACGCACCGAGGGCCTCCCGCTCGACGCTGTCGAACACGACGCGCGGCTGCTTGCCGGTCGTGCCGTGAGTTCGCATCCCTGCAGTATCCCGGACCCACACGGCGAGCCGTCCGTTGGCATCGCTGATGTCTGTGAAGTCGCGGGGTTGGAAGAAGTTGGTCTTGACGTACTTCACGCCCGACTCGACCTTGCCCTTCTTCTTGGGCGCCCGCGGCGGTGTCGGATCGACCTTGAACCCGTAATGGCGCGCCAACTCGCGGTAGCTGCGGTTCAGCGCCGGGTCTTCGTGCAGTCCAAAGGCACAGCGAACGACGGCGGCCTTGAGGTTGTCCGGGCGCACCACCCTCGGGGCCCCACCCCACGCCTCGAACGCGGCGACGTGCAGCTTCAGCCACGTCTCGACGCGCTGGTCGAACACCACGCGGCAGAACTGGTGGCGGCTGTGGCCCAACACCATCACGAACACCCAGGCCTTGCGCAGCTGGCCCGCCTCGGGGTCGTACAGTTTACCCACATACCCGAAGTCGACCTGGGCAACCTCCCCAGGCTCCGAGTCCACGCGGATGACGACGTCCTCGGCCTGAACCGGCTCAGCCTTGTCGAGCTGACGCACGAAGCGCTTGACCGACCACAGGCTCGCTCCGAAGTCCCCCTCCTCTTGCCTCAGCGTGTCGTAGATCGCTTTTGCACGAGCGCCCTTGGCCCGCATCGCCTTGATCTGCTCGGACCACTTCTCGGCATCCGACACCTGTTGCTGCGGCAACTTGGGCGGCAGCTTCTTCTCAACAACCGTCCTGAGCTTGTCGAGCGCGGGTAGCTCGTCCGCATCGCCCTCGAGCAGACCGGCCTCGGTGAGCACCTGTCGGTACTGCCGCTCCTGGTTCCGTCCCATCGTCAGCAGCCGTGCGGTCTCACGCGCACTGGTGCCGAGCCGGTGCAGACGCACCAGCTCCTGCAATCGGTGCATGTCCAGCTTCCTCCTCATCTTCTCCTCCGCGGTGGGGTGTCCGCGGAGGGTCACGACTTCTATGACATGGATCCAGTTGGCCGCCCTCGGGTGGATCCGACTGGCCGCCCCGGGGTGGATCCGATTAGCCGCCCTCAGGTGGATCCGTTTCGCTGCGCCGGGGTGGATCCGTTTCGCCACCCCGATGTGGATCCAATACCCCGCCCCATCACACGACCGCCGCGTGTAGGACG
>PHBF01000475.1 GCA_002841905.1 Deltaproteobacteria bacterium HGW-Deltaproteobacteria-17 | reverse complement strand
GGGCTTACATGCTGCGCGACGTGATCATTCACGCCGGGCAACTCGCGCAACTCTATTATTGACACACCATCCGGCAGTCATCCGGAAAGGAGTAACTAGATGGGTCACATCGGGAACATCCAGACCAACCGTCGCGGCTTTCTCAAGCTCGGCGCCAGCGCCACCGCAGCCGGGGCCGCACTGGCCAGCACGCGCCTCGTGGCGATGGAGCAAGAGCTTGGCGGCGCCGATTTCTCGGCCGTGAGCGGCGAAAAGCGCACGGCGGTGCCCTACACCTGCATGGCCTGCAACATCGAGGACGGCGGCATCGCGCTGGTTGAAAACGGTCGCATCGTCAAGCTTGAAGGCAACATGGACCACCCCAACACGCGCGGCAAGCTCTGCGCCAAGGGCAACTCCGGCTTCCTGCATGTCTACGACCCCGACCGGATCATGACGCCGCTCCTGCGCACCGGCAAGCGCGGCGAGGGCAAGTGGAAGCGCATCAGCTATGACGAGGCCACCAGCCTTCTGGCCGAAAAGCTGCGCGCAGTGGTGGACCGCTCGCGCGCCGCTGGCGATCCGTCGATCCTCAACGAGATCGTCATGAAATATGGCCGCAACCGCACCGGCGGCGGCCTTGACCGGTTCATGCATGCGCTCGGCTCGAATGCCATACTCAACCACACCAACATCTGCGAGTCGTCGAAAAAGGTCGGGCTGGAACCCTCCTGGGGCCCCGACATCGAATCCTGCGACTGGGCAAACACCAAGTATATCCTCAACTTCGGTTCGAACATTCTCGAGTCGGCGTATTTCATGAACCCGAACGCGCAGCGCCTGGTCGATGGCGTCGTCGGCAACCGTGCCAAGATCGTCAGCTTCGATGTTCGCCTCTCGAACACCGCCGGCTACTCGCATGAATGGTTCGCGCCCTATCCGGGAACCGATTCCGCGATCGCGCTGGCGATGGCGCAAGTGATCATGGCCGAGGGCCTGCATGACGCGGCCTTCGTCCGCGACTGGACCAACGTCACCGAGGCGCAACTGCGCGCGCATCTGGCGCCCTACACGCCCGAGTTCGCCGAACAGGAATCCGGCATCCCGGCAAAAGACATTCGCCGCATCGCGCGCGAATTCGCCACCACGAAGCCGGCCACGACGTTCTCGTATCGCGGCCCGTGCAAGCATCTCTGGGGCGCCTATCAGGAAGCCGCGATCCACATGCTCAACGTGATCACCGGAAATATCGAGGTCAGGGGCGGCTACTGCCTGCCGCGCGGCATGGGCTGGCCGCAGCCGTCGCCGAACCCGCCAAAGGGGCCGGAGGCCAGCATCATCGCGGCGCCGCCGCTCTACCCGCTGGCCTCGCACCATGTCTCGACCAACGCGCCCTACATGATCATGCGCGGCGAGGCCAAGGTCGCGGTGTGGATGAGCTATTACGACAACCCGGTCTACTCCTACCCGTCGAGCCACGTCTGGGACGCGTTCCTGCGCGATGAAAGCCTGACGCCGTTTACCGTGTCGTTCAGCTGCTACATGTCGGAATCGACCGAACTGGTCGATCTGATCATCCCCGATGTGACCTATCTCGAACGCCACGACCCGGAATCGATGCCCAGCGGCCTTTACCCCTGCCTGTCGATC
>PHBF01000474.1 GCA_002841905.1 Deltaproteobacteria bacterium HGW-Deltaproteobacteria-17 | reverse complement strand
TCGAGGCGCTGCTGCGCCGGGTCACCGAGAGCCGCGGGTGGAAGACCAAGGACGTCTTCATGCCCGTGCGCGTGGCCGTGACCGGCCGCAAGGCCACCCCGCCGCTGTTCGAGAGCATGTTCGTCGTCGGACGTGAACGGACCCGTGTCCGCCTGCGCCAGGCCATGAACCACCTCAAGACGCTGCCGTCTCCCCCCGCGGCGGGATGATCCCCTGCCCCGGGCCTTGCGGGACCTTTCGTGTCACTTCGGGCCCGCCCCCTGACAAGAATGTCAGACTCCCGTCGCCCCCAATTTAAATAAGTGAAAAAGCGGCTGGAAATGTGCGCTGAAAATGCTATGAAATACTTGGACTTTCCGATCCGGAGCCATCAAACTGGCACGATTTCTGCCAAGGTCCGGATTGGATCGGAGGTTGTGGTGATGAAAAACTATCTTATTATTTTGCTTATGGTCTTTTCCGTGGTGACCCTCTTCTCCGGTTGTGCGGCCGACGACGGGGCCAAGGCCTCTTCGGCGAACAACACCAACAACGGCAACGTCAACGTCGGCGGCGTCCAGGACATCGGCGTGTTCCGTGACATCGTCAACACCGGCGGCATCCCCGGTCCCGACACCCTCGACGCCAACGGCTTCTTCTCCGAGCACTACATCGAGTACCAGACCGAGGACTGCGGTGAGGACATCTGCCTGTTCGGCATGCTCGGACGCGGGATCTCCGTGCTCAGTTCGGACTACATGAACGTGCTGCAGGTCGGGATGACGACGCAGGTCAATCCGCAGGACTACGAGCGCCCGCCCACGGACTTCATCGCCATCATCGACGTCTCCGGCTCCATGTACTCGGATAACAAGCTGGAGTATGTGCGGCAGGGGCTGCACATGATGATCGACTCCCTCGAGGCGAACGACCGGCTGGCCCTGGTGGCCTATTCGGACATGGCACGTGAGGCCCAGGAGTTGATGTTCGTCGACTCCGCCGAGAACCGCCAGGTCATGCACGCCAACGTCAACCGGCTGGTGGCCGGCGGCAGCACCAACATCTACGACGCCCTGTGGCTCGGCTTCGACATCGCCGCGATGTCCGCCGCCGAAGGCCGCTATGCCCGTGTGGTCTTCCTGTCCGACGGACAGCCCACCGCCGGCATCACCGACCCGAGCTCGATCATCACCCTGGCCCGTGAGAAGGCGAGCAAGACCTCGCAACTGACCAGCATCGGCGTGGGCACCGACGTCAACTATGATTTGATGAAAGAGCTGGCCATGGCCGGCGGAAACTTCTACTTCATCGAGAACAGCATGGCCCTTCCCGACATCTTCGTCGAGGAGGTGGACTGCTTCTCGTTCCCCATCGCCGAGAACGTGCACGTCACCCTGTCCTCGGGCCCCGACTTCTACATCGGCGACACCGTCGGCTTCGAGGACTTCACGTCTTCGTCCGCCGGCGGCGAGGCGACCTTCCCGGCGATCTACCTGGCCTCCCGCACCTCCGAGAACATCGAGGATCCGAACTCGCGCCGCGGCGGCGGCTCGGCGATGTTCGTGCGCATCGTGCCGCAGGCCAACACCATGTCCCTGTCGGGGATCCTGCTTTCCATGAGCTACACCGATCCCCAGACCGGGGAGACCGTG
>PHBF01000473.1 GCA_002841905.1 Deltaproteobacteria bacterium HGW-Deltaproteobacteria-17 | reverse complement strand
TGCAGGTGGCGTCCGGCTCCTGCGTCGCCGCGGAGTGCCGTCACTATTTCAATCTGCTTCAGGAAGAAAAATCCGGGACCACGGATCAGATCAACTGAACGCGGCCCTTCTGTTCCCACCAGGAGACCCAACGGCGGACGCCGGCCTCGCGCGTCTCCATGGAGGCCTCCGGGTCGTAGTCCATGGAGTCGCCCACGATGCGCACCAGTTCATCGATGGCCTCCCGCCGCAGCTCCTCGTCGTTCTGTCGCAGCCCTTCGATGAGCCACAACACGCGGTGTCGCTGGGAGTTCAGGGCCCACCAGGACTGCCAGCGTTCGATTTGGGTGCCGAAGTCCCGCAACGTGATCAGGCGTAGCGCCTGGATCATGTTTTCGGCGATCTCTGGGGACGCGCCAGGGAGCAATTGAAGAATGGCCTCAATCGATTGTTTGTCACGCATCCGGCCCAGGGCGTCGATGGTGTTCCTTTGCATCGACGGATCGGGATGGCCGAGGAAGCCTCGCAGGTTGGACGTGATCTCGGCGTACTCCCGGTGCCCCTCGTAGCTGAGGATGACCCGGGCGGCGATGTCACGGACCGATGGCTCGGGATCGAAGAGCTTCTCGGCGATCCGGAACAGGATGTCCGGGAATCGGATCTCAAGGAACAGGTACGTGGCGTACATCCGGATCTGCGGGTTTTCGGAGTCGATCAGGTCGATCAGGACCGGAACAACCGGAAGGCCCCATTCGACCATGAAATGCAGCAGGGGACCGTGCTGACTCGGCGGCGGCATCCGGGACGGGTTGGAAGTCTCCCGATAGGTGAGGATCCCGGGGAAATAGAAGTGCAGCACCTCGAGCGTGCGATCGCCCAGGTTTTTCAGGGCCTGGGCGGAGCGCAGGTCCAGGCTGTCCTGCTGGATGGAGAGGTGCTCGAGCTGGTCGATCAGCGCGATGATCTCCTCGACGAAACTGTTCTGCTGCTCCAGATGCGTGGGGATGGGCACGGTGATGGCCGTATAGGGCGTCGTCTCCGGGACTGGTTGGAACTCCTCGGGCACGGGGGACAACTCGGGCACGGGGGACAACTCGGGCGAGGTGCCCGCCTTGCGCGACCTCTTCTTTTGCTTGATCAGCCGCATCAGCCCCTGGCTGAGCAGTCCTGACGCCGCGATCAGTTCACCCATGGCCGTCGGAGACTGGGCCAGTTGATGGGTCCCGAGCACCAGGCCGACCGTGCGGGAGCCCACCATCAAGGGCAGGGCCATGATGTGAACGGGTGGACTCAGGCTGAGGTGGTCGAGCAGGAACTGATTGCCTTCCGAGGGGGTGTAGACGCCGAACGTGGTGATGTTCTGGGCGGCTTTCTGCAGCACGGAGTCGAAGTCCAGGCTGATCAGATAATTACGCACCTTGTGCTGGTCGACCTGTCCACGGTAGATCGCGAAATGACCGGTGGCGGCGTCACCCTCCACGGTGAACAGGAACAGGTACTGGGCGTAGTTGGCGCAGTAACGGAGAAAGGCGATCAGGACATCGTCACGGCTGGTGGCGGCCACGATCAGGTCCGTGAACTCGTTGAGGCTGATCGGAGAGCCGTCAAAGGAAACCAGCTTGTCACGCGAGCCGGTCGAAGAGGCCGGCCTGGG
>PHBF01000472.1 GCA_002841905.1 Deltaproteobacteria bacterium HGW-Deltaproteobacteria-17 | reverse complement strand
CGATCACGCTGGCGGTCTTCTCGGTCTTCACGATCCTGATCCTGCGCGAAAAACTCCGCTGGACCGATGCGCTGGCCTTCGCGCTGATCTTCGCGGGCGTCGCCGTCTCGATGCTGGGCAGGCCGGGCGAGAAGGCGCCGGTGATCGAAGCGCCGGCGCGGGAGACGGCGCCGTAGCGCGGGGCGATCACGAGCGCCGCGCGGGCTTCTTCTTCACCGATCTCTTCGCGGTCTTCTTCGCCTCGCTCTTGCCGCCCGCGGCCTGGCGCGGCTCCGCGTTTTTGCGTGATTTCTCGTAGATCTCGATCCATTTCTTCGCCGGCATCCGGCGGATCGCCTCGCCGATGACCTCCAGCGCCACATCCCCGATCTTCCTAAAGCGGACGCAGCACTTGCCCATGTCCAGTTTTCTGCCCGTCTTCGCCCACGCCTCGCGGAACCACGCGGCGTGCTCGCCCTCGCCGTAGACGCCCATGAGGTAGATCGACAGGTAGTTCTTCTGCGACGCGAGGCCCGCGAAGGGGAGCGGCTGGCTCGGGTCGCAGTGGTAGCCCGGCGGGTAGACACGATGGGGCACGAAGTATCCGATCATGCCGTACTGCATGCCCTCCTCGTAGCCCGTGTCGAGGTTGTCGAGGATGACCCGGCGGATCGCCGCGATCACGGTGCGCCGATCCTCGGGAAGCGAGGCGAGGTAAGCCTCGACGGTGGGGGCTTTGCTCTGCATGGGGGAACTATGCGCCTGGAAGAGGTCGGTGGCAAGTGGGATCGCGGCGCCACACGGCCGCGCCGCGCGGGCCGTGGTCGAGGATGTACCGAGCGATGTTGACCTGATGCGCCCGGCTCGTGACGGGCGTGATCTTGAACCGCTTGCCCCAGACACCTCCCTCATGGACCAGACCCGCCTCCGAGAGCGCCCGCGCCGCGCGCGACTTCGCGAAGCCCACGATGTGTCGGATGTGCGCGTGGATCGGGGAGTTTCGCGTTCTGCGCGGAGAAGCCCACGGGTTCAAACCCGTGGGCTTCTCGTTATTCGAGATTTCAGGGAGACGAAACCGCGCCAGGACATGAAAGTGATGATCGTCCACGCACGCGCACACGACTTCGATCCCCTGGTGTGCGAGGGAAGCGACGATCTCGTCGCACGCGATCCGCCGGGCCTCGGGGGGGAGCCGAACCGGCGGGCGACGCATCAGGGTTTTGGAGCGAGCGTGCAGCGCGTCGTACGATCCGGGCGGAGGCGGATTCTTGTAATCACCAGAAGAGTGAACGCGATGTCCGTGATCGCGGAAGCCGCGCGGATCACCCGGAAGCCAATGCCCCAGTGTCGAGGTCATGACATGCGCCCACGGGGTCATCTCGGAAGACTATCACGGCTATCACGGCGCGAAACTGCTTGGGATCCGAGGCTTTGTCGAGGACTCCTCAGCCTCGGCGTCTGGGGGTCAGAGGGGGCGTGGAGTGTGGGGAGTTGGGAGGAGTGAGGGTGTGGTGGGGGGTCACAAAATTCTTCGCGCCCTGGGATAACTCCCCAGCACGATCAGATCGGCGCAGTGCGAACGAGCCTCGGCGATCGCCCCGGCGAGCGCCGGCTCGTCCTTGTGACCCACGGCGTCAATGAAGAATGTGTACTGCCAGT
>PHBF01000471.1 GCA_002841905.1 Deltaproteobacteria bacterium HGW-Deltaproteobacteria-17 | reverse complement strand
GACCTGCTATCCGATTGCGCGGCGCAGCTCGGGGGCCACTTTCGTGCCGAACAGTTCGATTGCGCGCATGACCGCCACGTGGTCGATGATGCCGATCGCCATCTGGATGACGAAGCGGCTGAACCCGAACAGTTCATGGGCGGCGAGGATCTTGTCCACCAGTTCCGACGGCGAGCCCAGGAACAGCGCGCCATCCGGGCCGGCCGAGGCGTCGAACGCCGCGCGTGTCATCGGCGGCCAGCCCCGTTCGGCGCCGATGCGGGTCATGACTTCCATGACCGGCGGAGCAAAGATGTCGAGCGCCTGTTGCCGGGTCTCGGCAACGAAACCGTGCACGTTGAGAGAGGTCGGCAGCGCCGCTGCGTCATGCCCCGCGCGGCTGGCAGACTGTCGGTAGAGGTCGAAAAGCGGCGCAAATCGGCGCGGCTCGCCGCCGATGATCGCCAGCGCGAGCGGCAGGCCCAGCTGCCCGGCGCGCGCCACCGAACCCGGCGTACCGCCGACCGCGACCCAGACCGGCAGACGATCTTGCACGGGGCGCGGGTAGACGCCGCGTCGGGGCACGGGGTGGGTGTGGGGCGTTCCGGGCCAATCTAGGATCTCGCCCTCGCGGATCGCCAGCAGCATCTGCAGTTTTTCGATGAAAAGCGCGTCGTAATCGTCGAGGTCGTAGCCAAAGAGCGGAAAGCTCTCGATGAAGGAGCCGCGCCCCACCATGATCTCGGCCCGCCCGCCCGAAAGATTGTCGAGCGTGGCGAATTGCTGGTGCACGCGGATCGGGTCGTCCGAGCTCAGGACCGTCACCGCCGATGACAGGCGGATGCGGCGCGTGCGGGTGGCGGCCCCGGCCAGCACGATGGCGGGCGCCGAGACCGCATAATCTGGCCGGTGATGCTCGCCCAGCCCGAAGACGTCGAGCCCCACCTCGTCGGCCAACACGATCTCCTCGACGAGCTGCGGGATGCGCTCGGCCGCCGTGACTTTCAGTCCTGTCGCGCGCGAGGCACCGATATCGCCGAAGGTGTAAAGACCCAGTTCCATCCGCCGCCCTTTCCGCCGCGCTTCAGCCGAACAACGCCTTGAGCGGCGCCACCGCCTTCTGCCAGCTTTCCCGCGCCTCAAGCCGTTCGATCCAGCCCGCGACATTGGGAAGGCTCGCCAGCGAAATGCCGGCGGGCTCGCGATACATGAAGGTGGTGGCCAAGTAGAAATCGGCGAGGCTGAGCCCGCCCGCGATCCAGTCGCGCCCCTCAAGCTCGCTTTCGAGCACGGCGAGGAACTGATCCGTCGCCTTGCGTTCGGCCTCGACCACGGTCGGGTCGGGATCGCCCATGCCGAACCTTTCCTTAAGAACCACCTCGAAGGACAGCTTCTGCATCGCCGGCCCCAGATGGATCGCCTGCCACCACGCCCATTGATCGACGATGGCCCGCGCCTTCGGATCGGCCGGATAGAGCCCGGCCTCGGGCTTCTGCGCGGCAAGCCAGGCGCAGATCGCGCGGGATTCCCACAGCACGAAATCCCCGTCCTCCAGCACCGGCACCTTGGCGTTGGGGTTTCGGGCAAGAAAGTCATCGCTGCGGTTGTCCCCCTTGCGGATATCGACCTCGACGATCTCGAGGTCGATGCCGAGTTCATTG
>PHBF01000470.1 GCA_002841905.1 Deltaproteobacteria bacterium HGW-Deltaproteobacteria-17 | reverse complement strand
GGAGCGGCAAGAGCGAAGTGTCGGTCAACTGGGCGCTGGCCCTGGCCAAGGCCGGTGTTTCGCCGCTGTACATCGCCGATCTCGACATCGTGAACCCGTACTTCCGCTGCCGCGAGGCCATCGAGCCGCTGGAGGCCGCCGGCGTTCACGTGGTGGTGCCCAGGGGCGGCCATTTCTATGCGGATCTGCCCATCATCCTTCCCGAGATCAAGGGGCTCTTCGAGAGCCACGAAGGCACGGCCATCTTCGACGTGGGCGGCGACGACGCGGGCGCCCGGGTGCTGTCGAGCTTCGCCGGCGCCATCCCGTCGTACGAGATGCTGCAGGTCGTGAACACCCGCCGCCCCTTCACCGCCACCGTCGGGGGCATCCTCACGATGCGCGCCCGCATCGAGGAGAGCTCCGGACTGAAGGTGACCGGATACATCGGCAACACGCACCTGATGGAGGAGACCACCCTCGACACGCTGACGGAGTCGGTCTCCATCCTGAAGGATTTGGAGCAGGCCTCCCAGACGCCGGTGCGGTTCGTGACGGCACCTGCGAGGCTCTACAACGCATTCCTGGCCCAGACCATGGATTTCCCCGTCCTTCCCTTGCGGAGGCTCCTGCAGCCCCCCTGGAAGCCCGAGGATCATCCGGTCCGGCCCATGAACAAGCCGCTCTTTCGAATTTGACCCTGAAACGGCCCGGTCCTTCGGGACACGCGGGCAAAGGAGTGAAAATGCCAAGCGTAAATGTCGACAAAAACATTTGCAAGGGATGCGAGCACTGCAACGTGGCCTGTCCCCAGAAAGTGCTGGAGATGTCCAAGGACATCAATGAAAAGGGCTACTTCTACTCCGTCCCTGCACACCCGCACCGCTGTATCGGCTGCACGATGTGTGCGATCAGTTGTCCCGACATGGCCATCAAGATCAAGGTCCATGGAACCCAATACAAGTATTTCAGTTACTAAGAGGTCGTCATGCCAAAAATTCTGATGAAAGGTGCTGAAGCTATTGGAGAAGCGGCGATTCGCGCGGGTTGTCTGAGTTATTTCGGGTATCCCATCACGCCGCAGAGCGAAGTGGGCGAATACATGAGCCGCCGGCTGCCCGAGGTGGGCGGTGTGTTCGTGCAGGCCGAGAGCGAGGTCGCGGCCAGCCAGATGATTTACGGTGCGGCCGGCGCGGGCGTGCGCGTCATGACGACCACATCCTCTCCGGGTTACTCGTTGATGGCCGAGGCCATGAGCTACATCGCCGCGTCGGAGCTGCCCGCGGTGGTGGTGAACATCGTGCGCGGCGGCCCCGGGCTCGGCGGCATCCTGCCGTCCCAGGGCGACTACTTCCAGGCCGTCAAGGGCGGCGGCCACGGCGACTACCGCTGCCTGGTGCTCGCGCCGGCCACGGTCCAGGAGTTCGTCGAGTGCGTGATGAAGGCCTTCCCGCTGGCGGAGAAGTATCTCAATCCGGTGCTGCTCATCGGCGACGGCATGCTGGCCCAGATGATGGAGCCGGTGGACTTCGACGCCGTCAAGACCGCGCCCCAGCTCGACGTCGAAGGCTGGGCGACCACGGGCTGCAAGGATCGTCCCCGCAACGTCGTCGAGTGCCTCTGGCTCGACCCCCAGCTCTGCGAGGACTTCAACTTCGAGTTGATCGA
>PHBF01000469.1 GCA_002841905.1 Deltaproteobacteria bacterium HGW-Deltaproteobacteria-17 | reverse complement strand
TGGAGAGCATGTGCACTTCGTCAATAATGAATATCTTGAAGCGGCAACGGGATGGAAGATACTTGATGTTCTCCCTCAGTTCCCTAATATCCTCCACACCGGTATTCGAGGCGCCGTCGATTTCAAAGACGTCGACGGAGTTGCCCGCAGTTATTTCTTCGCAGGCCGGGCAGACATTACAGGGTTCGGCCGCCGGCCCCTGCTCGCACTGGAGGGCCTTGGCGAGAATGCGAGCCGCACTGGTCTTGCCGACGCCCCGGGCGCCGGTGAACAGGAAGGCATGGTGTACGCGACCGCCGGTGATGGCGTTGCTGAGGATGGTGACGATGTGATCCTGTCCGACGAGCTCGGAGAAGGTCTGCGGGCGGTATCGGCGTGCGAGAACGAGATAAGCCACGAAAGTATCCCAGAAAGAAACAGCCCTTGAGGCTCCAGGCACCCGCTCGTAAAGCTACCGTTGCTTCCTTCCGGATCTGGCGGGGTTCACAAAACTTGCGTCGCCCGGAGCCTCAAAGGCTGGGATGGCGGAGAGAGAGGGATTCGAACCCTCGGTACCTTGCGATACACACGATTTCCAATCGTGCTCCTTCGGCCACTCGGACATCTCTCCAAAAATCAAGCAGGCCGGTCGCGCACAGGCGCGAATATTGCGGAGAGAAAGGGATTCGAACCCCCGGTACGATTACTCGTACACCTGATTTCGAGTCAGGCTCCTTCGACCACTCGGACATCTCTCCGGATGGAGAAAGGTGGAGTCCTTTCTCAACCGACCCCAGCATATAGAGGAATTCCACTGCAAAAGCAAGTAAAAAAACCGGACCAGGTGCCAGTTGTCAACGGGATCCGCGGAAGGTACACTGCAGCGGCCAGAAGAAGGAGCCGGCCGCGGTGGCCCGCACCTTTGGGCGGTCCCGGGAGATGACCTCCATGCCTGAAGTCGAAATGAGTAGGCGCATTCTGGTGCTCGCCGGTCCCACCGCGTCCGGAAAGAGCGCGGCGGCGATCGGGCTGGCCCTGCGGTTCAACGGCGAGATCGTGAGCGCCGACTCCGTGCAGGTCTACCGCCACCTCGACATCGGCTCGGCCAAGCCGACCCCCGCCGAGCGGGACCTGGTGCCCCACCACTGCATCGATCTGGTCGAGCCCGACGCCGCGTTCTCCGTCGGGGAGTACCAGCGCGCCGCGCTGGCGTGCATCGCTTCGATCCGGTCGCGGGGGCGCTTCCCCATCGTGGCCGGTGGTACGGGGCTGTATCTGCGCTCCCTGACCCACGGGCTGTTCGAGGGGCCGGCGGCGGACTGGGCCTTCCGGGACCGGTGCAACGCCGAGGAGGACCTGTCCCCAGGGACCCTGCACGCGCGGCTGACCCAGGTGGATCCCGATACGGCGGGCCGGCTGCACGCGAACGATCGGATACGCCTCATCCGGGCGCTGGAGGTCTGGGAAAAGACCCGCATCCCCCTTTCGGAGCACCACAGGAAGGATGCAGCCCGGGAAGCGCCCTGCGAACCCCTCATCTTCGTGATCAATCCGCCGCGCGAGGTGCTGCGGGAGCGCATCCGCCGCAGGGTCGACGAGATGCTCGCGGCGGGTTTCATCGAAGAGGTCAGCGGGCTGCTCGAGAGGTACGGCCCCGGGGTGCGTTCCCTGTCTT
>PHBF01000468.1 GCA_002841905.1 Deltaproteobacteria bacterium HGW-Deltaproteobacteria-17 | reverse complement strand
GGCCGCCGCCGAGTCGGCGCTCTTCCTGAAGTACGAGCCGGCGAAGATCCTGCTGCTGCAGACCGTGCGGAACAGTCCCCGGTCCGGGGATCGCGTGCGCGCCGCCGCGGCGCTGGCGGCGGCCGGAGAGAGCCAGGCCCGCGAGCTGCTCGAGCAGTTGTATGAGGACGGGCAGTTCCGCTTCATCGCGGCCGTGGGGCTTGGCCACCTCGGGGACCGGCGCGTGCTGCCGGTGCTCCGCGCGGCGCTGGCCAACACGGCGCTTCGCCTGGAGTCGGCCCAGCTGCTGCTCGAATTCTCGCAGCAGGACGCCTATCGCGACGTGGTGCGGGACCTGGACTCCGACCACGCACCCACGCGGATCTCCGCCGCGGTCGCGGTGTATCTGCTGACGGCACCCGCGTGCGGAGCGCAGCCTGCGTGCGCTGGGCCGCACGGATCCGCGTGCGCCGTGCCGCCCGGCTCCACCGGGCCGGCCGGTCCCGGGGGACCGGAGGAGGGAGGGGCTCATGGCTGAGACGGTTCGCCTCTACTATCTGTTTCGTGGCTTGAGCTCGGCGTTGCTGTTCAAGACGTTCCTGGTGTTCTTCTATCTGGAGAGCGGCCTGAACTTCGCCCAGATCGGCATCCTGCACAGCGTCTTCGCCGGCACCGTGATCCTTCTGGAGGTGCCCACCGGCATCTGGGCGGATCGCTGGGGACGCGGCCGCGTCATGGGCTACGGCGCGCTCGCCATGGCCTTCGCGGCGCTGGGCTACACGTTCCTCTCCGGGTTCTGGGGCTTCGCGTTCCTGGAGTTCCTGCTCGCGTTCGGACTGACGATGACCTCCGGCGCGGATTCGGCCTTCCTCTACGACGCCCTCAAGCGCGCCGGGCAGGAGAAGGAGTACGCCGACCTCGAGGGCAAGGCGGGCTTCGCCAAGCACGTGGGCATGGCCACCTCGGCCCTGGCCGGCGGCTTCCTCGCGGAGATCGATCTGGCCTACCTGTTCCCCGCCAGCGCCGCGGTGGTGTTCCTGGCCTACGTGGCCATCCGGCGCATGGACCGCAGCCTGCCGTCGGAGCACACCCATGTGTTCCAGGGCTCCCCGGTCCGCCTGTGCGAGGCGCTGGGCCAGCTCGAGACCCAGAAGGGCATCTGGTGGACGGTCTTCTACTCGGCGCTGATCTTCCTGTTCATCCGCTCCTCGGACACGCTGCTGCAGCCGGTGCTCCGCGCCAACGGCTACAGTTACTGGAAGATCGGGGTCGCCGCGGCGGTGAGCGCCATGGCTGCAGCCGTCGCGTCCCGGCACACCGCGGGCATGATGCGGAAGTTCTCGGAGCGCTCCCTGCTGTGGGCGCTCCCGGCCGTGCTGATCATCTCCTATGCCCTGTTCGCCACCGGCACGGGCTGGGTCCTGGCTTTGCTGTTCTTCACCAACGTCAGCGTGCAGGGCATCTATTCGCCGTTCACGAAGACCCTGCTGAACCGGGCGATCTCCCGATCCGAGCTGCGTGCGACGCTCCTGTCGATGGAGAGCTCGGTCAAGCGCATGGTGGTGGCCCTGATGATGCCGGTGGTCGGCGTGGTGGTGGACCGCTGGGGCCTCTCCGCGGGCATCCTGGCGTGCGTGGCGGCCGCGTGCGTCGCCGGCCTGGTCCTGATGATCACCGCGCCCCG
>PHBF01000467.1 GCA_002841905.1 Deltaproteobacteria bacterium HGW-Deltaproteobacteria-17 | reverse complement strand
GATCACCAGCGTGCCTCCCAGAACCGCGTTCATGTCGGAGTTCTGCAAACTGTTGGTCAGGTATTGGCCAAGGCCCGGCCAGGCGAACACGGTTTCGGTCAGCACCGAGCCTTCCAAGAGCCCGGCGTAGCTGAGGGCGACCACGGTCACCAGCGGCACCGCGGCATTGCGCAAGGCGTGCACCCAGATGATCCGCCATTCGGCCACACCCTTGACGCGCGCGGTGATGATGTATTCCTGCGCCAGTTCCGCCAGCATGAAGCTGCGCGTCATGCGGCTGATGTAGGCCAGCGAGTAATAGCCCAGGAGCGCCGCGGGCAGGATGATATGCGCGAAGGCGTTGCGAAACGCGCCCCACTGGCCCTGCATCGCGCTATCCCACAGCATCAGGCCGGTCTTCATGGTGATCGAGTATTCGTAGCCGATGTCGATCCGCCCCGGTCCCGCGACCCAATTCAGGCGCGCGTAAAACACCAGCAGCCCGAGCAGCCCGAGCCAGAAGATCGGCGCCGAGTAGCCGACCAGCCCGACGACGCGCACGATCTGGTCGCTGAGCCTGCCTTGCCTTACCGCGGCCAGCACTCCCAGAGGAATGCCGAAGGCGGTGCCGATCAGAATGGCGACGGTGGCGAGCTCGAGCGTCGCCGGAAACACCCGCGCGATGTCTTCGACGATCGGCTTCTTGGTCAGAAACGAGGTGCCCAGATCGCCCGACAGGATCTTTTGCAGATAGATCCAGAATTGTTCGTAAAGCGGCTTGTCGAGCCCGAGTTCGAGAAACACGCGGTTGTAGACCGATTGCGAGGCGCGGTCGCCGACCACCGCCAGCACCGGGTCGACCGGCACGACGCGCCCGATCAGAAAGGTCACGAGCAGCAAACCGAGAAATGTGAGCGCCACGCTGGCCAATATCTTGACCAGCTTCCAGACAAAGGCGGGAAGGGCGCCGCGGCGCCCCTCCCCGGAGGTGGTCTCGGTCATTATTTGGTCACGGCCCTGAACGAGTTGTCGTTGAACGACGGCCCGACCACGAAACCTTGCACGCCGGCGCGGCGCGCCATGACCTCGATTTCCTGGAACATGATGATGAACGGCGACACTTCCTGATGCTCGCGCTGCAGGTCCAGATACATCTGGGCGCGCGTGCCGGCGTCGGCCTCGAGCACGGCGGCGTCGGTCTTGGCGGTCATCTCGGGAATGTCCCAGGCGTTGCGCCAGGCGAGCGGTTTGGCGGCCGCGTCGTCGGCGTTGTTCGGGTTGCGCGCAAAGGTGTCGGCGTTGGTGTGCGGGTCCTGATAGTCAGGGCCCCAACGGCCGATGTAGATGTCATGGTTGCGCGCCCGGTATTTGGTCAGCGTTTGCTGGCCGTCGCCAGGGATCAGCTCCAGTTCGATGCCGGCAAGCGCCATGGTCTGTTGAATGGCGGTCGCGATGCCGGTGATTTCATCGGTGTTGCGGGTGTCCATCGTGACCTTGAAGCCGTTTGGATACCCCGCCGCGGCGAGCAGTTCCTTGGCCTTGGCGACGTTGAGCGAAAACGGATTGTCCTCAAGAGCGCCAAGGAAGCCGAGCGGTAGGAAGGCCTCGTGCACCACGACGCGGCCCTTCATGATGGTATCCGCGATGGTGGCATAATCGACCAGGTATTTCATCGCCTGCCGCACTTC
>PHBF01000466.1 GCA_002841905.1 Deltaproteobacteria bacterium HGW-Deltaproteobacteria-17 | reverse complement strand
CGTTGCCCCCAATTTCCTTGTTCCCCGGACATTAGCCCCGGGTAGCTTTGCTACCCGGGGATCAATGGCGCGCATCCCCCGTTTCCCCCCGTTGCGCCGAGGGCGCAACAGGGGGCTAATATCCGTGGGAGGGGAACGCCGCGTTCTCTTTCCCCCCGTTGCGCCGGGGGCGCAACAGGGGGCTAACATCCGTGGGAGGGGAACGCCGTTGCCCCCAATTTCCTTGTTCCCCGGACATTAGCCCCGGGTAGCTTTGCTACCCGGGGATCAATGGCGCGCATCCCCGCATCCTCCGTTCCACGGACGTTAGCCCCGGGTGGCTCCGCTACCCGGGGGACAGGACAGGTACGCCTCCAGCATCGACACCAGCTCGACGACGAAGCGCGGACCGTCGAGCAGGCGCTCGTCGGGGTGCGCGGCGAACCGGTGCGTCAGGCTCTCGACGGTGTGGATGACGAGGTAGGCCGCGCTCTCCGGATCGGCGTGCCCGACCTCCGGATACAGGCGCAGCAGGCCGCCCATGGTGCGCACGGCCTCGGCGTCGGCGGCCATGAGCAGATCGTGCAGCCTGGGCGGCAGCGGCGCCTCCTCGAGCAGGATGTGCTGCAGGCGCGGCCGCGTCTGGTGCACCTCCATGATCCCCTGCACGTAGTCCGTCAGCGCGTCGCGCAGCCCGTGCCGCAGGGACACCATGTGCCCGACCCACTCATGCAGCTTGCGCGTGGTCTCGTGCAGGTGCTCCTCGAGCAGGGCGACCACGATCGCCTCCTTGCTCGGGAAGTACTGGTACAGCGTGCCCACCGACACGCCGGCGCGCTCGGCGATGCGGTTGGTGGTGCCCGCGGCGTACCCGTGGGACTCGAAAACCTGAGCGGCCGCCGTCAGGATGGCCTCGACGCTGGCCCTCGAGCGGCCCTGGACCGGCGTCTTTCGGGGCTCCAGGCGCTTCTTCGACTTCGCTTGGGTGGTATCTGTAATGCGAGTAGACATAACCTGAGCAATAGCTCATGTTAACAGTGTTGTCAATTTCCACGATGGTTCCAGTGGAAAACTTCACGGGCAACACTCCGAAAGGCGGGCGAACATGAGCAACTACTTCAATAAAGCGAATCTCCAATCCATCCTCGACAGGCTCATCTCCATCCCCATCGCCCACCCGAAGGCCGTGCTGGCGGCGATGATCCCCGTGTTCCTGGCCGCCCTGTGGCTCTCCTCCTCCCTGACGATGAACTCCCGCATGGACGCGATGCTGCCCGCCGACACCCCGGCGATGCGCGCCCAGGTCGAGTTCGACCGCGCCTTCGACGCCCAGGACCAGGCGTTGCTGGTGGTGCAGGGCGCCGACCCGGTCCGGGCCCGCGCCTACCTCGACGCGGCCGCGGCCCGCATCGACGCCGCCGGCATCGCCCACCGCGTGCTGTACCGCGTGAGCCTGCCCGGCGCCGCGCAGCCCCGCTACCTCGAGTCCGACGGCGGCGGCACCTGGATGATGGTCATCTCCCCGCGGCTCGACAAGGACCGCTTCGCCGAGAGCGCGCAGGAGTTCCTCGGCGCCCTCGAGGACATCACCGGCGCCCTGGGGGCCGAGCCCCGCTTCGCCGGCATCTCCGCGGGCATCACCGGCGGCGCGTTCATCCAGGACGTCGAGGGCGACCACCGCGCCATGGG
>PHBF01000465.1 GCA_002841905.1 Deltaproteobacteria bacterium HGW-Deltaproteobacteria-17 | reverse complement strand
AGCGTCGTGGTAGCACGGTGATTCCGCTGTCTGACCGTTCGACGAGAGGCAGTGGCAACTGGGCGTCATGCCAGCGTCCGACGTTTCGGTTTCCTGGGTGCCTGACGACCTCGATGTCGACTCCGAGGTTGTCTCGGATGCGGTCGAGCCCGCGTCCTGCGTAGCCGCCGTCGGCGAATCCCTTCACGAGCGTGGGAATCTTCTCTTTGGCGGTGGCCACGAGTGGCTCGGCGGCGTCCCGGTCCTGAACGGATGCGACCGTGACCAGTACGACGAGCAGCAGGCCGAGCGTGTCGGTGGCGAGATGCCGCTTGCGTCCCTTGACCTTCTCGCTGTAGCCCTTGTTGTCGAGGTACTTGGTCACGCCGCCCATGAAGAACGGGTAACCCGCGCCGAGGATGAGCCCGGTGTCGATGTCCTGGGGCTCCGCCACGACGCCCTCGTCCAGGATACGCCACGCCTCATCGGTCAGAGCCATGAGAGCGCGGTCGCGCATGGCCTGCGCGTCGATCTTCTTGTCACCCTGCTGCCACAGCGCCGCGACCTCGGGATCCGTGTTGCCGTCGGGGCCGTAGACGCTGGCCTTACGGGCCTCCACGAACTTGGCCAGGTTGGCGCTGACGCTGAAGCGATCCGGGAAGGCCTTCGCCAGCGTCTCGGAGGTGTGGAGCGCTATGGCCGGCCCCACCAGCGACATCAACACGAAAGGCGCCATCGGTATGCCGAGGGCCGACATCGCGTCGTCCACCGCCTTGAAGTCGTTGCCCTCGTCCACCAGGGCCACGCATTCGCCCATCATGCGGATGAGAAGGCGGTTGACGAGGAACGCCGGGGCGTCCTTGATGCGCACGCCGCGCTTGCCGATCTTCTTCGCCAGGTCGAACGCGGTGACCAGGGCCTGGTCGCCGGTCTTCTCGGCCTTGACGATCTCCAGGAACGGCAGCACCGCGACCGGGTTGAAGAAGTGGAATCCGACGACCCGCTCGGGGTGCTTCAAGTCCGACGCCATCTCGGTGATGGAGAGGGACGAGGTGTTGGTGGCCAGGATGGTCGTCTCGGGGATCAGCTCCTCGAGCTCTCCAAAGACCTTCTTCTTGAGCGGTATCTCTTCCAGCACGGCCTCGATGATGAAATCGCAGTCGGCCATGTCCGCGTAATCGAGCGTCGGCTTGATCAGCGAGAACAGGTAGTCCGCCGATCCCTGGTCCATGCGGCCCTTGCTCACCATGCGATCGAGCTCGCCGCGGATGTAGCTGATGCCCTTATCCAGGAACTCCTGCTTGATGTCCTTGATGACGATCGGGACCTTCAGCCGGCGCAGATACAGTATGGCCAGCTGGCTGCCCATGAGGCCGGCGCCGACGATACCGATCTTCTTGATCGGCTGGGGCCATCCCTCGGGAACGCCCACGGGCCGCTTGGCGCGCCGCTGCACCAGGTCGAAAGCGTAGACGCTGCTGCGGCACTCGTCGCTCATGATGAGATCGCCCAACGCCTCGTCTTCCATCGCGAAGCCCTCGTCGATGGAGCAGTCTTTCTGCGCCCGGATTATGTCGATGGCGCGGTAGGGAGCCGGAGCCGCCCCGTGCACCTTCATATCCACGAAAGCCTTCGCCGCGTCGCACAGCGCGTCCATGTTGGACATGTCCACGGGCTCGCGGTCGACCTTCACGCT
>PHBF01000464.1 GCA_002841905.1 Deltaproteobacteria bacterium HGW-Deltaproteobacteria-17 | reverse complement strand
GCTGGCTGGCGCCGCCTTCGAGCACGGCGCGGGCCAGGTGTCCCTTCTGCGTCCCCCGGGTCAGTCCCCAGAAGAGCCCGCGGGCCTCGGGTTTCCAGTGGGGAGCCCCCAGACCGGTCAAGGCGGGCACGAAGAACACTCCTCCGGAGTCCGGAACCGAGGACGCCAGCGTCTCGATCTCGGCCGCGGAGCGGATCAGGCCGAGCTGGTCGCGAAGCCACTGGACGGCGGCTCCGGCGACGAAGGCGGAGCCCTCGACGGCATAGGTCAGTTCGCCGCCGAGGTTCCAGGCGACCGTGGTCAGGAGGCCTGAGGACAGCGGAACGCGTTTGCCCACGTTGATGACCAGGAAGGAGCCGGTGCCATAGGTGCACTTCATGTCTCCCTCGGCGATGGCCCCCTGTCCAAAGAGCGCCGCCTGCTGGTCTCCAAGCACGCCGGTGATGGGGATGCCGTCTGGCAGGCCCGGAACGCCCTTGGTGACACCGTAGTGATGACAGGACGGATGAATCTCGGGAAGCAGCGCCCGCGGTATGCCCAGCGGCTCCAGCAGGGCGTCATCCCATTTTCCGAAACGCAGGTTCATCAGCAGGGTGCGCGATGCGTTGGTGCTGTCGGTGGCGTGCACCGCCCCCCCGGTCAACCGGAACAACAGGTAGGAATCAACTGTGCCGAAGGCCAGCTCGCCGCTCCTGGCCCGCGGCATCAGGTGTTGCTTTTCCAGCATCCAGTGGATCTTGGTGCCGGAAAAATAGGGGTCCAGCACCAGGCCTGTGCTGCGGTGATAGAAGTCCGCCAGACCCTGGCTCTTCAGTTCCTGGCAGATGCCCTCCGTGCGCCGGCACTGCCAGACGATCGCATCGGCGACCGGAAGCCCCGTGCCGCGGTCCCAAAGGATGGAGGTCTCCCTCTGGTTGGTCACGCCGATGGCGGCGATGTCCATGGCATCAAGCTCTCCCTGTTGAAGAGCCTGGGCGATGGCCTTCACCACGGAGTCCCACAGGTCCGTCGCGTCCTGCTCGACCCAGCCTGGCTGCGGGTAACGGGTATGCACTTCGGCATATCCCCGGGAGAGGACGGAGAAATGTTCGTCGAATACGACCACGGTGGAACCCGTGGTCCCCTGATCGATGGCGAGGATGAGGGGGCGGGTCGTCATGGCGTCACTGCAGCAGCCCTGAAAGGGTCCCGGCGATCGCGCGCAGCTCGGTGGCGGCGTTGATCATGCCCAGCAGCTCCAGATCACCGGTCACCCGCAGGATCTTCTCGACAGACGGCCCCAGCTGGTTCTGCATCTTCACCTGCATGGTCAGCAGGTTGCCTTCCATGATGCCGAGCTGGACGTTCAGATCATGGATCGTCGCGCGGTTCTTCTCGGCGTTCTGGGCGCCGGCTTCCCCGGCGAGCTCCACATGTTCCTGCTCGGCCGCCTGCAGGCGATCCGCGAGCAGGCCCCGTTCGGCCTCCAGGTGCGCCAACTGCTCGCTGATGCGATGGAACACCGCGCCGATCGATTCCACCAACTGATCCAGCGACTCGGACAGCCGCTGCGTGCGATCCTCCTCGAGGGCCAGGTTGTCCTCGAAGCCGTCCACCTGATGCTCGATCTCATCGAACAGCCGACGTATCTCGGGCAGCTGCGCATCCATCAGGCGGGCCTGCTCCTCGGAGCCGGTGCG
>PHBF01000463.1 GCA_002841905.1 Deltaproteobacteria bacterium HGW-Deltaproteobacteria-17 | reverse complement strand
GGCGCTGCAGAACCTGGAGCTCTACCGCTACGGCGGGGACCTCGTCGACGCCAACCGAGGAATGGTTGAGTTCGCCGACCTGCTCAAGCGTCCCCTGGAGGGCTTCAAGTACCTCATCACCACGCTCGAGGAGGGCTTCCTGAGCCTCGACGACGCGATCCTCCAGTTCGACCTGTTCTTCGGGGGTTCGGCCAACGACCGCCAGTTCCTGGCGTTCTCGGAGACGCCTGACTTCGCCTCGTTCGAGGGACGCTGCGAGTTCGCCCGCATGCCCTACCTGCTCGACTACCATGCGGAGACGAACATCCTCGAACTGTCCCTCGCGGAGGCGCGCACCCACAAGCCCATCGCCCCCCATGTGCTCTCATGCGCCGGGCTCTGGGCGGTGATGACGCGGCTGGTCCGCCCGCAGCCCGCCATCGAGGGCGTCGATCCGAGGCTGCTGGGGCTCAACGTGTTCGAGAAGGCCCTGTGGTACGGTGACCTGTCCCTCCCCGAGTCCTTCACCTCCGAACAGGGCCGGACCGCGCTCTCCCAGCTGCCGGAGTTCCTGTACCAGCAGAACTCGGAGCTGCTCTACGAAGGGGGCATCGGCGCCTCGCCCCGGCTGCTGCGCACCATCCTGCTGCGCGCCCTCACCCGGCCCGAGCATGCCTTCTGCAGCGTGACGCACATCTTCACCGAGATCGAGCTGGTCATGAAACAGAAGGCCACCTTCGAGTTCGTCAACTACCCCGGCCAGGAGGGCGGCTACCACGACCTGCCGAAGATCCTCGCCCACGTCCGCCACTTCTGGCAACACCTGATGGAGCGTGATCTGTGGGAGGCCGCAAACCTGGTCGAGCTCGAGAGCGTGCTGGACCGGCTGGAGAACTACATCAACCTCGTGATCCACTTCGTCAAGAAGGAGAAGATCAAGGACGCTGTGACCGGCCAGTACCACAGTCCATCGGAGGCCCAGATGAAGGCCTTCGAGGCCGAGATGGACATCACCTCCGGCGCCCACGAGTTCCGGCAGAACTGCATGTCCCGCGTGGCGGCCTTCTCCATCGAGCGCCCCGGAGAGAAGCTGGACCTCCAGGCGGTGTTCGCCCCTGAGCTCGACCGTGTGTTCCACCGCCAGCTGGTCGCGCGCCGGACCCACCTGGCCGATCTGTGCCGCACCCTGCTGGAGGCCCTGGAGACGGGGACCGCGCCGCCCATGGAGCGGGCCGGATGGGTCGAGGCCACGCGGGCGCGGCTCGAGGCGCGCGGGTACTTCCGCGAGGCGGCCATGGAGATGCTCGAATGGTATGTGCGGGAGTACGCCTAGGATGGACGCGGGGGAACTCAAACGGATCTTCTCGGCGCTCACGCCCTGCCGGGCGAAGTGCGCGCCGGGCATGACGCCGACGGTGGTGTTCCTGCTGTTCTTCCGTCCCGACGACTGGCAGATCCTGACGATCCAGAAGACCAACACCGTCGGTTATCCCTGGGCCAACCAGGTCGCCCTGCCCGGCGGGCACGTGGACCCGGGCGACACCTCGGCCCTGTCGGCCGCCTTCCGTGAGCTCGAGGAGGAGACCGGCATCGGTGCCGATGAACTGGAGGTCTTCGGATCCATCGGTCATTTTCCAACCATCGCCAACAAGGACATCGAGGTCTTCGCCGGCTACTGGAAGCTGGCCCGGTCGCTGGAGG
>PHBF01000462.1 GCA_002841905.1 Deltaproteobacteria bacterium HGW-Deltaproteobacteria-17 | reverse complement strand
ACCTTGCGGTTGGTCTCGGCCAGGCACCGCTTCACCGTCGCATCCTGCGCCAGCGAGCCCGTCACCTGCAAGGACTTGATCCGGCCCTCCGAGAAGATCATGCGCAGGTTGATCCCGCCCGGCACCAGGGGGCTGGTGCGATCCGCGGTGACCAGGCAGGAGCGCAGGATGCGGTGGAAGATCATGGCCGTCCGCCGGAGCTCCTCGGGGGCATCGGCCGGCACCGAAGGCGTGGCCGTCACCCGCAGCGTGGCCATCTCGGGTCCGGTCATCGGAGGCGCCCCGTAGACGACGCCCTGGCTGTTGCCGTTCATCGGCCCGATCGGGCCGATGCTGATCGTGCCCTGCATCGGCGGTGCCCCGTAGGCTCCAAGCCACTGGGGCACCATGGCGCCGGCGTCCGGTCCCACGATTCCACCCGGGAGCTTCGGGTCCCTGGGCTCCCCCGGGGTGGTGGCATCGGCCGTCATCGTGCCCGTCGCGTCCGTGGTCGGGACCTCGGGACGGACGGGCGGCGGCGCATCCATGGCTACCGGAGGCGCATCCATGACCTGCGGCGGGGCATCCCGTGCCGCCGGCGTGCCCTGCGGGGCCGGCGAGTCCTGTGGGGCGGCCTCCCGCTCTGCAGGCTCCTTCGCGCAACCGGCCGCGAGGGTCAGCCCGGCGCCCATCAGGGCGGCCTTCACCCAGACCGGCAGACCAGCGGCGGGCCTCCGGTCCGCCATTTTTCTCTGCACATCCTCCATGCGTTCGAGGATGGAATCCACGTGGGCGGGGTTCGTTTCGGTCGGTTTCATGAACAACTCCTGTGCGCTTTGACCCGAATCCGGTGTCTGGTTCGCGGCGACCCGCATTATACCCACCGAAAAACCTGAAATCACCTGGATAGTTACAATGGACCGGAAAGCAGAAAAACGGTTGACAGGGCGTGAAAAATCCTGAAAGTGTTTGTGGGGCGGATTATTTGATAATTATCATGCGTCCACCCCGGGATTGGTGTCATGAGCAACTACGTGGGTCGCGAAATACTTCTGGTCATGCAGGACAACGCAACGGCCAAGAACATCCAGTCCGCCTTCATGAACCTCGGCTTCTGGATGACGGTCACCTCGGATCTCAAGTCCATCCTGGATCTGCTCGACAACAAGTTCTTCGTCGGAGCCATCCTGGAGCAGGACACGCCCAAGCCGGGCTACGGGCTGAAGCTGGCCCAGAAGATCCTCGAGGTCTCCCCGCTGACGGCCATCTACCTCGTGTCCCCCAACCCCGATTTCCCGGCCCTCCTTCATGCCCACCGCATGGGGCTCAAGGACTTCGTCCAGCTCGAGGGGGAGTTCCTGCCCTACCTCGTCGGCAGCGTACGCAAGGCCGCCGAGGAGCTCGAGCACTCCGGCGAACGCGACCGCCTGCTCAAGGACATGGCCAACCTTCACGGCAAGTTCCTCAAGCAGATGATCTCCCTGCACATCAAGTTGATGGAGACCGAGGAGGCCATGCGCTACCATGACGGTGTGCCCGACGAGGAGCTGCCGCCGTGCAAGGTGCTCATCGTCGATCCCGACGCCACCGTGGCCGAACAACTGCGCGAGCGGATCACCGAGACCGGCGGCTGGCAGATCACCCATTTGACGTGGGGCGGCGAGGCGCTGGACTTCGGCACCGAGGGGGCCTTCCACATCG
>PHBF01000040.1 GCA_002841905.1 Deltaproteobacteria bacterium HGW-Deltaproteobacteria-17 | reverse complement strand
ACGGCTGAACGCTCGCGCGCCGGGATCGCGGCCGCGCCGGGCGGCTGTCGGACGACGGCGCGGAGGAACGCTCCACCACCCGAATTTGCCAATCATTGCAAGGCCTTGGACCCTCCCGGGCGGGCCGCGCAGAATCCGCATTTTCCCTTGGACAAACCCTTCGGCTCATGGTTATTGTCCGGGGAAAGTTCCCCGCTGCGGGGAACGATTTGCCCGCTCGTCGGGCCTCACCTGGAGGATGGAATGATTTCGCAGATCGAGGAGACCTATTCGACCAGCATCCGGAACATGAAGCGCTCGGTCATCCGCGAGCTCCTGAAGCTCACCGCGCAGCCGGACATCATCTCTTTCGCGGGCGGGCTCCCCTCCCCGGAGTCCTTTCCCGTCGAGGAGCTCAAGCAGGTCATGATGGAGATGATGGACACCGAGGCCGCCGAGGTGCTGCAGTACGGCACCACGGAGGGCGACATGGAGCTGCGCCGGCACCTGGTGGAGAAGCTCTACGTCGCCCGGGAGAAGATGAACGTCACGGTCGACAACCTCATCGTCACCACCGCCTCCCAGCAGGCCCTGGACCTCATCGGCAAGGTCTTCATCGATCCCGGTGACGAGGTCATCTGCGGCGCCCCCACCTACCTGGGCGGCATCAACGCCTTCGCGGCCTACGGCGCGAGGTTCCGCATGGTCGAGCTCGACGCCGAGGGCATGCGCGCGGACCGCCTCGAGCAGGCCCTGGACACCATGAAGAAGGCCGGAAGACGCGCGAAGTTCCTGTACTGCGTGCCCGACTTCCAGAACCCGACCGGCATCACCATGAGCCATGAACGCCGGCGCCAGATCATCGAGATCGCCGCGCAGCACAACCTGCTCATCATCGAGGACAGTCCCTACCGCGAGCTGCGCTTCGAAGGCGAGAACCCCCCCACCATCTATTCCCTCGCCAAGCCCGGCAACGTGGTGCTGCTGGGGACGGTCTCCAAAATCCTGTGTCCGTCGTTCCGCATCGGATGGGTCGTGGGCGGCGAGGAGGTCGTCGACAAGATCGTCGTGGCCAAGCAGGCCGCGGATCTTTGTACATCGCTATTCACCCAGCGGATCGCGGCGCGATACATGCAGAAGGGCTACATGGTCCCGCGCATCAACAAGACGGTCGCGCTGTACCGTGAGAAGCGGGACGCCATGGTCCATGCCTTCGAGGAATACATGCCCCCGGGCGTGACCTGGGTCAAGCCCACCGGTGGCCTGTTCCTGTTCCTGACGGTGCCCGAGTCCATCGACTGCCAGGAGATGTTCCCCAAGGCCATCGCCGAAAAAGTCGCCTACGTCATCGGCTCGGCCTTCTATCCGGACGGCTCAGGGCACAACACCATGCGCCTGAACTTCTCGTTCAGTTCCAAGGAACAGATCGTCGAAGGCGTCCGCCGCCTCGCCAAGGTCATCCAATCGGAGTTGCAGGGCAAATAGTTCTTCCCTTTTTCCAGTTTCACTGTAATTTTACACTCCCATGACGCTTTTTCGACGTACTACTGGAAAAACACTTTTCGTGTCAGTAAAATCCGCAATTGTCGGAGGTGAGAACGTGCGAAAACGACCCGCCCCGTTGAGTCCCGGCTCTCCGCCTTATGAAATCATCGCCCCCATGGGAGTCTCTCCCCAGCAGGTGATCACGCCCGATGGACCTGAAGTCCTGATGCTGCTTTCGGGCAGGATGCACATGCAGGTGCCGACCGAAAACCACAGCATGGAAATGAAATTCGGCCGTCCCGTGGTGGTGGAGAAGCCCTACTGCGTCTTCTGCCCACAAGGTCCCGGCACCGGCCGCGCCCTGCGCATCTCCGTTCCCTCCGACGCCGGTCCGTTGACCGGCGCACCGGGCGCCCGTCGCACACCGGCCCTGCACTGATGTCCATGCGTGTGTTGTATAACGCGGACTATCCCCTCTCCGGGGACCGGACACTACTTTATTATCCACCCTGTGAGACCACGCTCAACGACGCGGTGGCCACGACGTCCCACCTGGTCGCGTCCATGTCCCGGCCCTCGGAGAAGGTTTTTCCGACGCTGGCGGTCTTCAGAATGAGCGAGCCCGCGGTCTCCCTTGGACGTTTCCAACATCCGACGGTGGCCCTGAACACCGGATCCGGCCTGCCCGCCCCCGTGGTGCGCCGCCTGACCGGCGGACCGGCCGCCTGGATGGGCACGGGCTCGGTCTACCTGTCGCTGATCATCCCCAACTGGCCCCTTTGGTTCCCGTCCGGGGGCCTGCGCAGCCTCCCCAAGCTGCTCAACGACATGATCCTGGGCGCCCTCCGCAAGGACGGCTTCTCCCTCTCCATGTCGGCCGCCGACTCGGTCACCAAGCGAGGCTTCGAGGTCGGCCGCATGGGCTTCGACGTCGTCGACAACACGGCGCTGCTGGAGCTCCAGTTGGGCACGCAGGAGAGCATCGCGCTGCCCCCGGAGTTGTGCGGCTACCCGGCGCTCTCCGAGGACGCCTTCCCGCGCAGGTCCCGCACCCTCGCGGAGCTGCTGGAGACGCGCGAGCTGCCGTCCTTCCCGCCCAGCTTCGCCCGGGCTATCGGGGAGGCCCTCTTCCATGAAAAGTTCGACGTCCGCGACAGCGCCTTCACCTGGCTGGAGCGGACCCGGATCGACGGGCTGAAGCCGCGGTTCCTCGAAGCCGAGGTGCTGCCGGCCTCGGCCGGCTCCGAACTGATGTCGCGCCCCCATGAGGACTACATCGGCTTCGTGCACGCCCAGGTCACCTTCAACGCACAGATGCAGTTCTCCTCCGTGCGCATCTTCGGCGACTTCATCGCGGACTCCGCCGGCATCGCCGAGCTCGAGCACCGCCTCCGCTGGACCGAGATCAACAAACGCAACGTCGCCCTCATCATCGACGAGGTCCTGGGCGCGCCAGGACACATCATCCTCGGCCTCAAGCGCCTCGGCAGCGTGCTCGAGGCCATCATGGACGCCGCCTCGCGCCACGACCACTGGGACGTCATGAACAACTAGGAGCCTGCCGGGGAAATCCGACCGAGCAGCCGCAAGGCGAGAAAACCCCGGAAATGAGGCGTTTTGAGGGAGAATATTGGGTATATTCGACCGAAAAACAACGAAATAGACGGCGTTTCGCAGCCCTGAGCCTGACAACAGGCTCTACGCGGGGCGACCGAGGGTTTTTCCCGACAGGCTCCTAGAATCCTGCCGGGGAAGAACCCGGGTGGGTCTTCGCCGACAGACGCCCGGGTGCGGCCTCCGTTTTCACGCTTTTCAGCTTGAAAAAGCCGGGCGGTTCGTTCTAGAGAGGACTCGTCCGGGCGCGACCCGGAGAAGGAGCGATCCGATGATTCACGAAGCCCTTTCCAATCCAGGCAGCATCGTGGTGGTGGGCGCCTCCAACGACGTCACCAAGCCCGGCGGCAAGGTCCTGAAGAACCTCCTCGACGGCGCCTTCGACGGCCCCCTGTACGGCATCAACCCCAGGGAGACGCAGGTGCAGGGCGTGCCCTGTTTCGCCTCGCCGGCCGAGCTGCCCGCGCCCGTGGAGCTCGCCATCGTGTCGATCCCGGCGCCCCTGGTGGCCCGCGCGGTCGAAGACCTGATCCTGAAGGCCGGCTGCCGCTCCTTCATCGTCCTGTCGGCGGGCTTCAAGGAGATGGGCCCGGAAGGAGAGGCCCTGCAGGTCGCGCTCGTGGAGCTCGTCGAACGCCACGGTGCCTGCATGATCGGCCCCAACTGCATGGGCGTGCTGACCACGAGGTACCGCGGCACCTTCGCCGGCCCCATCCCGAGCCTGGATCCCGCCGGCGTGGACTTCGCCAGCGGCTCGGGCGCGACGGCCGCCTTCATCATGGAGGCCGGCATGGAGATGGGCCTGTCGTTCGCCTCGATGTTCTCCGTGGGCAACAGCGCCCAGGTGGGCGTCGAGGACATCCTGGCGTGGTGGGACGAGACCTTCGACCCTGCCCGGAGCCCGCGCGTCAAGCTCGTCTACATGGAAAAGATCGACCAGCCCGGAAAGTTCCTGCGGCACGCCGCCTCCCTGATCGCCAAGGGCTGCCGCATCGCCGGGATCAAGGCCGGCGCCTCCGAGGCGGGCAACCGCGCGGCTTCCTCGCACACCGGCGCGATGGCCAGCTCCGACACCGCCGTCGAGGCGCTCTTCCGCAAGGCCGGCGTGCTGCGCTGCCACGGCCGCGAGGACCTGATGCTCACCGCGGCGGTGTTCCAGCACAAGCCCCTGGACGGGCGCCGCATCGCCATCGTGACCCACGCAGGCGGCCCCGGCGTGCTGCTCTCGGACTCGCTCTCCAAGGGGGGCTTCACGATTCCCCGGTTGACCGGCCCGGGCGCGCGGGCCATCCTCGAGGGCCTCTTCCCGGGCTCGTCGGTGCAGAACCCCATCGACTTCCTGGCCACCGGGACCGCGGACCAGCTCCGGCACATCCTCGACATGCTCGAGCTGCACTTCGCCGACGAGATCGACGGCGTCGTGGTCATCTTCGGCACGCCGGGCCTGGCCGACGTGACGCCCGTGTATCGGGTGATCCACGAGAAGCAGTTGTCCTGCCGCAAGCCGATCTTCGCCGTGCTGCCCTCGGTGATGACCGCCCACGAGGCGATCCGGGAGTACCAGTCCTGGGGCGGCTGCAACTTCACCGACGAGGTGCTGCTGGGCTACACGCTGAACCGGGCCGCCCGGCTGAAAACCTATGAAAAGACCTGCGCTGACGAGCTCCCTGTGGACCGCGCCGCGATCCGGGCCATCGTGGACCGCGCCACGGACGGATACCTCCCGCCGTCGGAGGTCGCGGGCCTGCTCGACGCCGCCGGGATCCCGCGCGCCGCCGAGGTGGTGGTGACCTCGGCCGACGGGGTCGGCGCCGCCTGCGACGCCTGCGCGTTCCCGCTGGTCATGAAGGTCATCGGACCGGTCCACAAGACCGACGTCGGAGGCGTGGTCCTCGACGTGGGCTCCCCGGCCCAGGCCCAAGCCGAGTTCGAACGTTTGATGGGCCTCCCCCAGGCCACCGGTGTGCTGTTCCAGCCCATGCTCGCGGGCACGGAGCTCTTCATCGGCGCCACCCGGGAGGGTGACTTCGGACACCTGGTGCTGTGCGGCCTTGGCGGCATCTACATCGAGGTGTTCCGCGACGTGGCCGAGGGCCTGGCGCCGATCTGCGCGGCCGAGGCCGACGACATGATCCGCCGCCTGCGCTCGTACCCGCTGTTTTCGGGCGTGCGGGGCCGGCCGGGCCTGTCCGCCCCCGCCTTCGCCCGGGCGATCCGCCTCGTCTCGGCGCTGTGCCAGGCCGCCCCCGAGATCGCCGAGCTGGACGTCAATCCGCTGCTGGCCTCCCCCGAGGGCGTGTTTGCCGTCGACGCCCGCATCCGCATCCAGAAGTAGCGCCATGTTTCATGTTGCCAAGCCGGGGGGTTCGGAACTACAATGGTCCCCGTTTCGCCCTTCAAGGGAAACGTTTCCTCCCCTGAACTGGATCCGAACCGCAAGGAGTCTACCATGCGCCATTCCCTTCTTCCCCTGGTGTTGATCGTCTCGCTGCTCGGGCTGACCGGATGCCCCTCCAAGAACCCGCCCCCGACCCTGACCTATCCGGTCGCGAAGATGACCAAGACCAACACGGTCCAGATCAACTTCCTGACGTTCTCCCAGGGCAAGACCGACGGCAACATCCATCCCACGACCATCCAGATCAGCCCCAACTCCGACCGCACGCTGAACGTGGGCATCGCCCAGGATCTCTCCGGCGGCCTCGGCGGGCAGTGGCAGGCGGCCGTGTGGATCGCCGCGTTCCAGGCGGCCCAGGCGGTCGGGCGCGACCTCTCCGAGTACGCCATCATGGTGCGCGGACAGGGGTACATCGACGGCCCGTCGGCCGGCGCCCTGTTCACGGCGGGCATCATGGCGGCGATGACCGGCGTCCCGGTGCGCTCCGACGTCACCATGACGGGCACGGTCAATCCCGACGGCACGGTCGGCCCGGTGGGCGGCATCCCCAACAAGTTCCGGGCCGCTGTCAAGGCCGGCAAGAAGATCCTCGGCTATCCGGTCGGCCAGCGCTATTCAACCGATCTGGCCTCCCAGAAGGTCGTGGACCTGCAGGAGTTCGCCAAGGAGAACGGCGTCCAGGCCGTCGAGATGTACACCATCTTCGACTCCTACCGTCTGCTCACCGGCATGGACGTCCCCCGGCCCGAGCCGCTGGCCGCCTCGGACATGGTGATGCCAGAACCCACCATGAAGTTCCTCAAGGAGCGCTCCCAGAAGTGGGGCGAGCGCTATGAGAGCTTCTCCAAGCGCTTCTATGACGAGAAACTTCAGGATCTGTACGACTCGGCCAAGAAGCTCGAGGTCGCCCGCCTGTACTTCCAGACGGCGTCGGAACTGATCCAGGGCGGCAACTTCCCGACCGCTTACGACTACGCGCAGCGGGCCGGCGGCAACGCCTTCACCGCCTACGCATACGGACGCTTCGTGGCGCTGGTGATGCAGCAGCGCTTCCGCGACCTGCTCAACGAGGTGTCGAGCATGTTCACCCCGGTGGGCACGGGCCTCGACCAGATGTTCGAGATCTCGAAGAAGTTCAAGCCCAGGACCGTCGGCGAGCTCAACTCGTTCATCTCCGGGCTGGAGCAGTCCGTCGCCGCGCTGGGCTACACCCAGGACGCCGCCAAGAGCGCCGACGCGGCCAGGAACCTCATGGACAACGCCATGGCCCTGATGGCCAAGAACGTGCCGATCAACCAGATCAAGACCGAGATCATCAACCAGCTCCTCAACTCCAGCCTGCGCTACGGCATCGCCCTCCTCAAGCTCGAGAAGGCCAAGGATTTCATGGAGCTCAAGGACGGCAACAACGTGCCGCTGGCGATCAACCCCGAGCGGCTCGAGGAGGTCGCCAAGACCTACATCGCGGTCGCCCAGGCCAACCTCAACTACATCGACCAGATTTTCATCCCCGACTTCGCGCGCTCGGCCCAGACCGACGAGGACTCGGTCCGCAGCCGCCTGATGCGCAACAACAACCACTACCTCGTCGCGCTCACCAGCCTGCGCTTCCCGCAGACGATCATGAAGGAGAAGTGGGGTGAGAAGGCCCCCGAGACCTTCTTCGCGCAGATCGCGGGCAGCATGGGAAGCTACTACAGTTCCTCGATGTTCCTGATGCACCACTACAGCCTCGGGGTGCGCAAGGAGGAGGGCGGCACCGAGAGCGTGAAGATGGAGAAGGCGCTGGTCAACATGCTCGAGCACGCCGAGAAGAACGTGCGCATCTACGCTGCCATGGTCCAGAAGACGCTCGGGACCGTCCCCGTGCCTGCCCGCTTCTTCTACTCCGTGGGCATGACCATGAAGAGCGGCGACACCGCGCTCAAGGTCAAGGCCCTGGAGATGTTCTGGCGCGCCTCGATGCAGTGCCAGTTGACCCTCCAGCTCGCCAAGAAATAGCGTCCACCTTTTTCCCCTACCCTTCCCAACGGAGACGCCATGTCCCAGATGCTCGAGAACCTGCGACAGTTCCTGCGCGAGACGAACCACGGCGCGATCATCATCCCCTCGACCGATCCCCACGGCAGTGAATACCTGCCGGAGCACTGGAAGTTCCGCTCGGCGGTCTCCGGGTTCACCGGTTCCGCCGGAGACCTGGTCGTGACGGCAGATCAGGCGGGGCTATGGACCGACAGCCGTTATTTCCTGCAGGCGGAGAGCCAGCTCGCCGGCAGCGGCATCGAGTTGTTCCGACTGGGACTGGCAGGCACGCCGTCCCTCTGGTCGAAACTGGCGGACTGGTGCCCTTCCGGCGCCCGGGTGGCCTTCTTCGGCCAGCTGCACGCCTGCACCGAGATCGCCCGCCAGCGTCCGGCGCTGGCCGAACGTGGCGTGGATCTGAACCCGGTGTCCGAGGACGTCATCGACCGCCTCTGGAACGACCGCCCCCCGCTTTCGGACGCGCCGGCCTTCGTTCATCCGGCCGAATTCGCCGGACAGACCGTGGCCGACAAGCTCGGGGTCGTGCGCAGCCACATGGAGCAGGAGCGGGCCGACGCGCATGTCGTCACGGCCCTGGACGCGGTCGCCTGGCTGATGAACCTGCGCGGCTCCGACATCGCCTACAATCCGCTCGTGATCGCCTATGCCCTGGTGCTGCACGACGAGGCGCTGCTCTACGTGCCCGACGGGAAGCTGCCACCGCCGGTGGTCAGGGAACTGGAGACCGCCGGCGTCGGGATCCGCAAGTATGCGGACTTCCTGACGGATCTCGGAGTCCGCTTCTCGAGCGGCGCCCGCGTCTGGGTGGATGTCGATGCCGCCTCCTGGGCCGTGGTCGACCACCTCGGCGGCGCCAGGATCCTGGAGAAGGCCAGCCCCATCACCCTGCTCAAGGCCGTCAAGAACGCCGCCGAGCTCGAGGGCATGCGCGCCTGCCATGTCCGCGACGGCGTCGCCATGGTGAAGTTCCTCCGGTGGATGGATGAGCATGTCCCCGGCGGGCGTGTCACCGAGCTGGTCGCTGCGCAGCGCCTCCTCGAGTTCCGCCAGGAGAACGAGCGCTTCGTCGGCCTCAGTTTCGAGACAATCTCTGCATATGGGGCCCATGGGGCCATTGTACACTACGCCCCAAGCACCGAATCCGACATCCTGGTGGGCACGGACAGCCTCTATCTGATCGACTCCGGCGGACAGTATCTCGACGGCACCACCGACATCACCCGGACGGTCTCCTTCGGACACCCTGATGCCACACAGAAGGAACACTTCACGCGGGTGCTGGCGGGGCACCTCCAGCTCTCGATCACGTCGTTTCCGCAGGGCACCTCGGGCAAGCAGCTCGACACCATCGCGCGCATGCCCCTGTGGGAGGCCGGCCTGCAGTACGGCCACGGCACAGGTCACGGCATCGGCGCCTTCCTGGGCGTCCACGAGGGCCCCCACGCCATCTCCTATTACCGCTGCCGCGGCCAGGCCCTGTTGCCGGGCATGGTCACCTCCAACGAACCCGGGCTCTACATCCAGGGGAGCCACGGCATACGCATCGAGAACGTGCTGGTCGTGGTCTCCGATCCCGAGCGCTCCTCGGCGGATCTGCCTTTCCACTGTTTCGACGACCTGACCCTGTGCCCGATCGACCGCAGGCTGGTCTGTCCGGAGCTGCTCACCGGACCCCAACTCGACGCGTTGAATGCGTATCACGCGCGGGTCCGGGCGGCCCTGCTGCCGCACCTCGACGCCGCGTGCACGCGCTGGCTCATCGCCGCGACCGAACCGATCACGAACTGATGCTTGCTTTTTCATTCTGATTGCAAGTAGAATGGCCGCCCCGGAGGTAAAGATGGATAACCGGAGACAGTTTCAGCGCAAGGAAGTACATCTGGCCGTCGAAATCGTGACGCCGGACCATATTTTCACCGGCAGCACCCTCGATCTTTCCCGAAGCGGCATGGCCGTGGAGATCGATGGTCCCATCTATGACAACGAGGAGGTCCAGATCGGCGTGATCAACGTCGTGGACGGCTTCGAGGACGACGCCGTTCCCATCCTCGGGCTTTCCGGGACCGTGGCATGGGGCCGCCTGATGGACCCTGGCCGTTTCTCCGCCGGCATCCGGCTGGATCCCCTCGAGGAGGAGGAGGAACAGTACCTGGCCTCCTTGCTCGGACAGGGAGTGTAGATCCATGTCTGCTCGGTTGACCGGAAACGACCTGTTCCTGCTGTTGACCAACCTCGCCGCTTCCCCGCCGGAAACGGACCTGATCGATTCCTTCATCCATGACATCAATCCCCTGCTCGGGGAGGTGCGCCTCGTGCGTATCGGTCCTGACGAGCCCCCGCAGGATCGGCAGTTCCGACTCAGCAGCGAGCGCTTCGTGTTCGACACGCTCCAGCTCGTGGGGACCGTCTCCCATATCCCCATGGAGATGCAGATCTACCTGGCCAACGCCACCCACCAACTCTCTGCGCTGCTGAGCCTGCGCGCGGAGATCAACCAACTGCGGGAGCAAAACCGCCTGCAACTGGAAAAACTGGAATACCAGCGTAAACAACTGGCCAACCTGGAGGCGACCAACCGGGATTTCATGGACGGCATCACCGACATCATCATCTCGGTGGACCGCGCCTTCAACATCACCTCGTGGAATCCGGCCGCCGAGCGGTTCTCCGGTATCGAGCAGGACCAGGCGCTCACCCACAGCCTCTGGGAGGTCCTGGCGGAGTTCCGCACACCTGAAATCGAGATGGCCCTGATCGAGACCGAGACCACGCGGCGACCCAGCTCCTTCCTGCAGTTGATCCGCAGGAACCATAAGGACGTCCACCTGCAGATCACCGTCTATCCCGGCGCCTCCGGCTTCTTCATCTTCGCGCAGGATCAGACCCGTACCATCGTCCAGGAGCGCGAGAACAAGGCCTTCATGGAGAAGCTCCGGCATGCCCAGAAGCTCGAGAGCCTCGGCGTCCTGGCCGGAGGCATCGCCCATGACTTCAACAACCTGCTGCTGGGCATCCTGGGCAACGTCAGCCTCGCCATGATGGATCTCAAGTCCGACAGCACTCCCTACCAGTGCCTGGTGGACATCGAACAGGCTGCCAAGCGCGCCGCGGACCTCTCCTCCCAGATGCTCGCCTACTCCGGGCGTGGCAAGTTCATCGTGGACCAGGTCGACGCCACGCAGTTGATCCAGGAGATGAGCAACCTGCTCAAGGCCAGCCTCCCCAGGACGATCAACATCGAATACGAACTGAATCCAGGCTGCCTTCCCTTCACCGGTGACTCCACGCAGATCCACCAGGCGCTGATGAACATCATCCTGAACGCAAGCGAGTCCATCGACGGCGAAGGTACGATCCGGATCTCGACCCGTCCCGTCGTCCTGACCCTCGAGGACATCGCCGCCTGCTATCTCAGTGAGAATGTCGCGCCGGGACCTCACACCCTGATCCGGGTCGAAGACTCCGGCGCAGGCATGGACGAGCACACCCTCGCCCGCATCTTCGATCCCTTCTTCTCTACCAAGTTCACCGGACGTGGTCTCGGGCTGGCCGCCGTGCTTGGCATCGTTCGGGCGCACAACGGCACGCTGCGCGTGAGCTCGACTGTTCGCAACGGCACGCGGTTCGAGATGTTCTTCCCGGCCGAGTCCCCGTCCAACGAACCCCGGGCCAACGAGACCTCCCGGTTCACCACCACCTGGAACGGTTCGGGGATCGTCCTCTTCGTCGATGACGAGGAGACCGTCCGCAACGTGGGAAAGCGCCTGCTCAAGCGCATGGGCTTCGAGGTCCTGCTCGCCAACGACGGCGTCGAGGCCGTGGAGACGTTCACCCGTTACGGCGAGACCATCGGCCTGGTGATCCTGGACATGACCATGCCCCGGATGGACGGGAAGGAAGCGCTCGAGCACATCAAACAGATCCGGCCTGACGTCAAGATCATTCTGTCGACCGGCTACTCCGAGCGCGACGTGGCCGCGAACTTCCAGGGCCGCGGGTTCGACGCCTTCATCCAGAAGCCCTACAACTACCGCGAGCTCAAGGATGTGGTCCGGATGTTGCTCGCCGGCTCCGATTTCGCCCGGTCATGATCTCCCCCTTCTGCGTCACTGTCGATTGTGACAGCCTCCACGAGCATCACGCCGTGTGGGGACTCCCGGCGCCTTCCGGGCCCGAGGCCGGCGTCTTCTACCAGCGGTCCCTGGAGGAGGCCGTCACCTGGCTCCAGACCCGGGGGCTTCCCGCCACGTTCTTCATCACGGGCGCCAGGGTCCCCGAAGGGGTCGTCCCCGTCCTGCTCCGGCTCCAGAAAGCCGGCCATGAACTTGGAAACCACACCTGGTCCCATCCATACGACCTGAGCCGACGGGAAGCCTGCACGGTCCGGGAGGA
>PHBF01000461.1 GCA_002841905.1 Deltaproteobacteria bacterium HGW-Deltaproteobacteria-17 | reverse complement strand
CCTCGTCACCCACCGGACTCTCGAGGGAGATGGGCTCCTTGGCGATCTTGAGGACCTTGAGGACCTTGTCGGGCGGGATCTCCATGCGATCGGCGATCTCGTCGGGCGTCGGCTCGCGGCCCAGCTCCTGCACGAGCATGCGGCTGACCCGGTTGAGCTTGTTGATCGTCTCGATCATGTGCACCGGGATGCGGATGGTGCGCGCCTGGTCGGCGATCGAGCGGGAGATGGCCTGGCGGATCCACCAGGTGGCATAGGTGGAGAACTTGTAGCCGCGGGTGTACTCGAACTTGTCGACGGCCTTCATCAGGCCGATGTTGCCCTCCTGGATCAAATCCAGGAACTGGAGTCCGCGGTTGGTGTACTTCTTGGCGATCGAGACGACCAGGCGGAGGTTGGCCTCGACGAGCTCGTTCTTGGCGCGCTCGGCCTGCTCCTCGCCGCGGCAGATCGCCTCGTAGGTCTCCCGCAGCTCGGCGAAGTTCAGTTCGCTCTCCTTCTCGAGCTTGATCTTGGCCTTCTCGCTCTCGCGGGCCTTGAGGTCGAGCTCCTGCAGCTTCTCCAGGGAGAAATAGCCGGCCTTCGTGCGGGCGCCCTTGCCCGAGCGGATCTGACTGCGCAGATCCCGCAGGGAGAGACCGCAGGTCAGTTCGATCTCGCGGACGACGCCTTCGGTCTCGGTCATGCGGGTGAGCATGTCCTTGAGCCGGTTGACGACATCCTGGATCTGCTGCTTGTGCAGCTTCAACTCACATAGCGCCTCGTAGAAGTCCTTCTGGAGCTTCTCCAGCGGGGTGAGATTGCGCTTGTTCAGCAGGCGCTTGTAGGAGCCGATCACGGTGGGCGTCTTCTGCTTGACCCGGGCGCGGTTCTGGTTCTGGAGCTTGTGGATGTCCTTGTTCAGGCGTTTGATCTTGTCGATCAGGCGGAGGATCTCCTCCTTCTGGCGCTCCTCGTCGCTGCCGTCCGGGGTCTCACCGTCATCATACTTGCGCGTGACGTCGCGCACGCGGATCTTGTCCTTGCGGAGCTTCTCGCCCAGGTTGATGATCTCCTGGACCGCCAGCTGGGAGTTCAGGACGACCTCGAGCACTCGGGCCTCCCCGTCCTCGATGCGGCGGGCGATGTCCACCTCGCCCTCGCGGGTGAGCAGCGAGACCTCGCCCATGCGGCGCAGGTACATGCGGACCGGGTCGTTGTTGTGGATGCCCGGCGTGTCATCGTCGATCTCCTTGTCCGAATCGATGCCGGCGTCATCATCCGAGTCGGGCACGCTGATGTTGCTCTCCGGGATCGAGGACAGGATCTCCTCGGCGGCCTCGACGAGCTGCTCGGCCTCCATGTCTTCGCTCATGGCGACCAGCTCCAGGAGCTTGGCCTGCGGGTCCATCAGTCCGGGGAGGACCTTGAGCTGGGGGGCGACGGGCTCGGTCGCGGGGGCCGGCGCCGTCTCGTTGCGATTGGCATCACTCCTGGCGGCGGGTTCGGTCTTCCTGGCCGTGACGGCGGGCGTCGGGACCTGCGGGCCCTTGCCCTGGTTTTTCTTCGGAGCCGGAGCGGCCGCCGGGACCTTTTTCTGGGGGGCGGCATTCTGGGGCACGGCGTCCTTCTGCTGCGTCACGGGCTTGGCCACCTGCAGGCTCTTCTGCTGGGCGTTCTTCTGGGGAACATTCTTCTGGGGAACGCTCTTCTGCTG
>PHBF01000460.1 GCA_002841905.1 Deltaproteobacteria bacterium HGW-Deltaproteobacteria-17 | reverse complement strand
CGCGGCGAGATCGAGGACCTCGGCTACAACGTCGCGACGCATGGCCAGAAAACCTATAACGGCGTCGCGATCCTCTCCAAGTCTCCGATGGAAGACATCACGCGCGGCCTGCCGGGAAACGGCGCGGACGACCACGCGCGCTACATCGAGGCCGTGATACCGGCGGGCAAGACCGTGCTGCGCGTCGCCTCGATCTACCTGCCGAACGGCAATCCCGTGGACAGCGACAAGTTCGAATACAAGCTGCACTGGATGGACCGGCTGATCGACCATGCAAGCAAGCTCCTCGCCTACGAAGAGCCGCTGGTGCTCGCGGGCGATTACAACGTCATCCCGACGGCGGACGACGTGCACGATCCGAAAGCCTGGACGAACGACGCGCTCTTCCGGCCGGAGACGCGCGCAAAGTTCCGTGAACTGATCAATCTCGGCTTGACGGATGCGTTCCGCGCCTGCCACCGCGAGGCGCATCGCTACACTTTCTGGGACTATCAGGCCGGCGCGTGGCAGAAGGACAACGGCATCAGGATCGACCATATCCTGCTCTCGCCCCAGGCCGCCGACCGGCTGAAGGCAAGCGATATCGACCGCAACGTCAGGGGCCGCGAGAAGCCTTCGGACCACGTTCCGATCTGGGCCGAACTAGACCTTTGAGGGACGGATTTGTCCCCGGGCGCGGGGATAAAGCGGTCCGACTGTCATCGAAATGTCATCGAACCGTTACAATTCACTTTCCGATCAGCGCTGAAATAAGTAATCCCCGGTTTGGGGAAGCGGGCCTTGACGGCGCGGGCGGGGATAAGGCGTGCGGAAAGCGCCGTGAGGGGGGACAAAAAAATTACCCCCGGTTTTCAGGGCACGCCGATATCCTCGTTCCAGAGTTCGGGCTTTGCCTCGATGAAGCCACGCATGAGCGCGATGCAGTCTTCGTCCTGGAGGATGTCGAGTTCCACGCCGCGCGAGCGCAGAAGCGCTTCCTCGCCCATGAAGGTACGGTTCTCGCCGATCACCACTTTCGGAATACCATAAAGGAGAACCGCGCCGCTGCACATGGCGCAGGGCGAGAGCGTCGTATAGAGAACGGATTGCCGATAGACGGAGGCAGGCAGGCGCCCCGCATTCTCCAGCGCATCCATTTCCGCATGGAGCACGGCGCTTCCGTTCTGGACGCGGCGATTGTGACCGCGGCCGACGATCGTCCCTTCATGGACGAGCACCGACCCGATCGGGATGCCGCCTTCGGCAAGCCCCTGCCTCGCCTCGTCGAGCGCGGCCTTCATGAAGCGATCCATCGTCCCATCCCTGCAAGAGCGGAAAGCCGCGTCCGCCTAGTCTTGTATCCGTACAAGGACGAAATGCCATCCCGTGGCGTCCGACTTGTTGAAGACGCCGACGCGCTTCGTCCCGTCGAACTCGTACTCGACCGTACCGCGCGGCTTCGAAAGGATCGTCTCGACCGCCGCCCGGAGCGTAGGCTCACCGAGATCGGAAGGATACTGGAACATGCGTTTCGGGTCGCGGTGGATAGCCGCCTGCCCGTTCGCATCGAGAGCATAGAACGTCATGTCGTCGGGAAGGTTTGCCGTTTTCGTGACGAATTCCGAGACGAGCAGCGCCTCGACGGAAACACCGATCATGGCGACGACGTCACCGCCCTTCAGCACCGGCGTCGCAACGATGATGGAGCGAAGCCCGGTCGAC
>PHBF01000459.1 GCA_002841905.1 Deltaproteobacteria bacterium HGW-Deltaproteobacteria-17 | reverse complement strand
GGTCGGCAACAACGTGCTGGAGGAGCAGGCGGTGGCGCGGCGCCTTCTCCCTCTCCCCCGTCTCCGACTCCGTTCACGCCATGGAAATCGCCTACGGACGCATCCTTCTCCTGGGAATGATCTTCACCATCACCGCCCGCGCCATCTCGCACTTCTTCTACGGCCTGCACAAGCCCCTCGTCGTCTTGGTGAGCACGCTCGTCGCCAACGCCGTCAACCTCGCCCTCACCTACGCCCTCGTCTTCGGGGCCTGGGGTTTCCCGCAATGGGGCATCGCGGGCGCCGCATGGGCCACCGTCTTCGCCTCCGCCGTCGAGGCCGCCATCCCCATCATCCTCTTCCTTTCCAGGCCCTACGCCGACGCCCTCGGCACGCGCTCCGACTGGCGCCCCAGCCTCGCGCACATCCGCGACATCCTCCGCGTCGGCTGGCCCGGCGCGATCATGTGGGGCAACGAGATGCTCTGCTGGTGGATCTTCATGGCCGGGTTCGTCGCCTCCTTCGACAAGCCCGGCGAGCCCGCCGTCCACAACCCCGCCGGCTGGATCGCCCACCAGTACATCATTCTCTCCTTCATGCCCGCCCTCGGCCTCTCCATCGCCGTCAGCGCCATCGTCGGAAAATGCGTCGGCATGGGCCGCCCCGACCTCGCCGTTCAACGCACCTGGCTGGGCGTCCGCATGGCCATGGCCTACATGGGCCTCTGCGCCCTCGCCTACATCCTCTTCCGATACCAGCTTGTCCGCCCCTTCCTCCCCTCCGACGCCCTCCCCGAGCAGGCCGACCGCATCGTCTCTCTCGGCGCCACCATGCTCATCCTCACCGCCTGCTTCCAGCTCTTCGACGCCCTGGCCGTCACCCTCTCGGGCGCCCTCCGCGGCGCGGGCGACACCCTCTGGCCCGGCGTCGCCACCTTCCTCCTCTCCTGGTCCGTCATCATCGGAGGAGGCTGGCTCTTCGTCCGCTTCGCGCCCTCCCTCGAATCCCTCGGCCCCTGGATCGCCGCCGCCCTCTACATCATCGCCCTCTCCCTCGCCCTCCTCTTCCGCTTCCAGAGCGGCGCCTGGAAATCCAAGGCCGTCGTGCCCACCCCCTCGGCGCCCACGAACCTCCTCGCCCCCACTCCCCTCGACGCCGGACTCGGCATCGCCCCCGCCATCCCCGGCGCGGAGTGAACCGAGCCCCGCCGTGTGCCACTGCCGGCTTGCCCACCAGTGGAGGAGGCTCCACCCTCTCCGCAGAGACGAGTTTCACCGGGCAACCATATGAGAACATGAATCTCTCATGGCCCGGATGGCGTAGGATCAGGTCCGGCGGTGGATGGTTCTCAGACGCTCGTTGAGGATGAAGGAGGCGGCGCGATGAGGAACTCTGCGCGTGTGGCCGCGAGATTCGCGGGAACGACGGCTTCGATCCTGACCCTGGCCTGCATGACCTCGGCCGTCGCCGCCCCGGGCGCGGCCCCCCCGGGCGGCTTCGTCCCCCCCGGCGGCGGAACCCCCGGCCAGGATGGGCGTGGACCCGGGCCCGGCGACTTCAGCACCTTCGCCCCTCCGATCATCGACGAGGGCGACCCGCCCATCGTGGTCTTCGACCACGGCGACGCCCCCGACCTCGCGCCTCTGTGCGGCGACAACGGCGGCCTGGGATTCTTCCCCACCCTCCGCGCCAGCCAGAACGCCCGCTCCGGCCGCGAGGGGCCC
>PHBF01000458.1 GCA_002841905.1 Deltaproteobacteria bacterium HGW-Deltaproteobacteria-17 | reverse complement strand
GACGGGTTGATGGCGCTGATGAAAAGCACGCCCGATTGCCGCGGCCCGATGAACCTTGGCAACCCCGGCGAGTTTACCATGCTGGAACTGGCGCATAAGGTGTTGGCCAAGACCGGCTCGCCAATCGGATATTCAAGCGCCATCGCGCTGCCTGCGGTTATCGCCAGCGCAAGCGCGACAAGACCGAGCGAGGTGTTGCGGCGGTCAGTCATGATGATCTGATCCTGTGTTCTGTGTCGATCGCCATTGCCTAACACGCGCTGAAAGCATATTCCATAGTTTTTTTATCAACATTAGGTCGGATGCGACAGCTGGTGCAAAACATCCTTATAACACTCTGAAAGTATGTAATATTGCTCGGAAGCATTGCGCGGCGACAGGCCAGCCGGAGCCAGTTTCTGCCCGGAAACCGGACTGAGTGACCGGCAGCGCGCCGCTTGCAGAAAGCGGCAATCGCGCGATGTCGCCTAGGCCCGCCGCCCCCCGGCGCCCGTTCCCCCCTGCCTCGCCCCCCGACTGGCCGCACCGCCTGGCCGCTGCGATCGAAGCTGCGCGCGCGCCCGTTCGCGTGGAGCCTGCACGACTGCCCGGCCGTTGCGTTTGCGACCCGCCGCGCACTGACCGCAACGCGGGCGCTGGATGCAATCGGCTGGGCGAAGCGCACGCCACTCGCTACATCGTCGAGAACCTTCCACGAGGTTTTCGGCTTCGCGCCCCGGCCCTTGCAGCAGGCCACGGCGGACGCGCTTACAAGCTTGAGCAAGCCCGCCATCCTGCTCGTCGAAGCGCCAATGGGCGAGGGCAAAACCGAAGCCGCGTACTACGCGCATCTGGAACTGCAACGCCGCTTCGGGCATCGCGGCCTGTACATCGCATTGCCGACGAAGGCGACTGGCAACGCCATGTTCCGGCGCACGCTGCGCTTTCTGAAAAGCCAGGGCTGCGAACGACCGCTCGACCTGCAACTCCTGCATGGCGGCACGCTGCTGAACGACGACTTCCAGCGCCTGAAGCCCACCGGCATCCATGATCCTCAATCGCCGGGCGACGTGCGCGCAGGTGAGTGGTTCACGCACAAGAAGCGCGCACTGTTGTCGGAATATGGCGTCGGCACTGTTGATCAGGCGCTCCTGACGATTCTGCCGGTGCGCCATCAATTCGTGCGTCTGTGGGGTCTGGCGAATCGCGTGATCGTGTTCGACGAAGTGCACGCTTACGACGCCTATACCGGCACGTTGCTTTTACATCTGCTGGGCTGGCTGCTCGCACTGGGTTCGTCCGTCGTCCTGCTCTCTGCAACGTTGCCGCCCGCCTTCCGTCGCAAGCTGGCAGAACTTACGCAGGCCGCAATGCCAGAAGCGGACGCTTGCTATCCGCGTCTGTCCGTGTACACGCAGGGTCAGAATGTCACACAGTCTGCATTCGCAGCCGACCCCGAACGACAACTGCAGATTGCAATCCAACCCGTTGCTGCCGAACTACCCGCTCTGCGCGAAGCGCTCGACAGCCAGCTCATCGAAGGCGGCTATGCCCTCGCACTCGTCAACACCGTGCAACGCGCGCAGTCGCTTTATCGGCTGTACCCCGACGGCGAGCCCGTCCTTGCCGGAGGCCAGCCTATCGGCAAACGGCTTGCCGACGGCGAGGCCCATGAGGGTGTTGCCGTAGGTGGGCGCGAAGAACACGCCGTCGAGGACTTCCTCGCGGACC
>PHBF01000039.1 GCA_002841905.1 Deltaproteobacteria bacterium HGW-Deltaproteobacteria-17 | reverse complement strand
CGACTATCTGGTGAACAAGCTCCCCGTGCTGGGTCTGCACAGCATCTCGGCGGGGGTGGCCGACGCCTTGGGCCTGATGAACAAGTACATGCTCTGGCAGATGCAGTTGATCCGGCTCGCCCTGGTCAACGCCCATATCCTGTCGGGCATGCACCAGGTCGTCTCCGACAACTACATCCATCCGCAGACGGGCGAATCCAAGTGGCGGTTCGAACTGACCCCGTGGATGTTCCTGAACATGGCGCTGAACACCCTTGAATACCGCGCCGCCTTCGACCGCGGCGCCGGCGTCAACGCCAGCGCCTTCGACCTGCTGCTGCTGGGCTGGCGCGACTACGGCGACTTCGGCAAGCGCCAGACCAACGCCAGCAAGGACGCCGTGCGCATCATGTCCGAGATCGCCAACGCCACGCGCTCCCACGCCGCGATCTACAACCGCAAGCGCGGCCTGTTCGCCTCCTGGATCGTGTCCAACATCTTCGGCGACAAGATGGGCGCCACCAAGCTCATCCCGACGGGCAGCGACTCCAAGCCCAACCCGGACGTGCGCAAGATCCGCTCGGCCGACAACTACGAGCTCGGCGACGTGCTCGCCTCCGACGACTACCTGACCCGCGGCTGGGGCATCGCCACGGTCGGCATCTCGGTGGTGTTCGCCCAGTCCTCCACGATCAAGGGCATCGCCCACGCGATCACCGCCTACGGCGAGGACTCCACGGACAACAACCGCAAGCACTACGGCTACAAGAACAACAACGGCGACCCGGCGCACCCCAAGGGCGGCTACAGCGGCCTGATCGTGATCCCGCCGATGAAGAAGAGCGCCAAGAAGAGCATCCAGAAGGAAGTCGACTGCAATCTCATGGAGAAGCACAAGTGGATCGGCATCTCCCCGTACTTCAAGTTCCAGCCCATCGCCGACCACAACAGCGACTACGGCCAGCCCAGCACCTGGATCTTCCTGAACATGCCGCCGGAGAAGTTCCAGACCGGCTCCGGCGTGGCGGGCCGTCCCTGGCACCAGAAGTTCACCTTCAACCACGGCGGCGGTGACAAGTTCTCCCAGGACAACCTCGGCACGGGCCAGGCCGGCGAGCACGGCGGCCACAGCGCCGACCTCGACACCACCATCGGCGGCGAACGCAACTCCATGTCCCTGTTCGGCATGCACCTCGAGGGCCTCAACGTCATCTCGCGCGGCATGGTCTACTACCACCGCCAGGGCAACTGGGGCGAGCCCCCGAACTTCTTCAATCCGTTCTGGCGCGCCAAGCTCGCGCCCGTGGGCGCCAAGCTGGCCCAGTGGCTCGACAACCTCACCCGCGGCATCGTCAAGCCCGGCAGCGCCGACGAGAGCACCTCGCAGACCGTCGTGCGCGTCGTGCTGAACCTGTTCCGGAACTTCCTCGGGGACGTCTTCTTCGGCTTCATCACCTCCGTGATGACGCACTGATCGGGAGGGAACCATGACCAGACGCATCGCGTTCTTCAGAAACACCCGCGGTCAGGCCCTCGTGGAGTTCGTCGTGGCCGTGCCCACGATGGTCCTGATCTTCCTGTTCTCGCAGTTCTTCTACGAGGCCATCCAGGTCAAGCTCAAGACCCAGGAGATGGCCCGCTACATGGCCTGGGAGTTCACCGGCCGCGCCCTCCACGACTATGACGACGGATCCTTCAAGTACTCCGACGTCTCCGCGGAGATCAAGACCGACGCCGCCAACCGCTTCTCCAACCTGCGCTCGACGGATCTGCGCAACGACGCCGACATGGCGCTGGCGGGCAAGTGGACGGTCAGCACGCCCACCACCCAGAACGGCGCCGAGCCCCTGCTACCCGGCGGCACGCTGTTCTCCATCGGCGGCTTCCCCATCGACATCAACATGGTGTTCAAGTTCGCCGGCTACGTGCTCGACGGCCTGCGGCTGCTCTCCCTGGCCAAGCACCCGAACCTCTACTGGGCCGCGATGGCCGCATATTATACCATCCAGGAGAACACGATGTTCGGAGGAGGGGCGCTCTCGCGATTCAACCCACCCTCGGGATGGAAGCTCAACACGCGGGGCTACATCCGGACCCAGGTGCGCGTGACGTTCGAGAACATGTGGCTCAACAACATCATGGCCATCTCGGGCGACAAGTTCTGGAGCAAGGACAACCAGGGCAAGTCCGAGATGCGCTCGAGCATCCGCCGCCTGCGCTTCACGGAGACCTACTACCTGCTCGCGGACCAGTGGGAGCTGCACCAGCCCGACGACGTCGTCGGCCCCTCGTCCTCGGGGACGGCCTACTACAAGCAGATCGACCGGATGGCCTTCATGGACAGCTCCATGCGCCGCGTGCTCAAGGGCTTCACCGACGCCGTGAAGTATGGCACCGACATCGTGGCCTACATGGCCTTCCAGCCCACGCTGGGCATGTCCGACCTCACCCAGGTCGGCCTGGTCTCCAAGAACTACGAGGGCGGCAGCGGCGGCCGTGAGAGCGGCCAGATCGAGATCGACGAGGACGGCGGCAAGAAGACCTACGACACCAGCCCCATGATGGACAAGGCCACCAGCAAGGTCAACGCGAAGATGTACGAGGAGAGCCGCTCCACCCGCGGCAACAACTACATGGCCTGTCCGCAGGTGGAGTCCCTGGGCTGCACGTCGTCGCTGTCGCAGGACAATCCTTTCGGGGACTACATCATCCCCGAGGAGCTCGAGTAACGGAGGTATGACGCCATGAAACGGTTCACCCGTGTTCTTCTTCTCACTGTCGCGTTCTTCGCCGTGTCCGCCACGGCGTGGTTCCTCTCCGCCCGGGAATCCGGCGCCACGGCGGCCCGCGCGCCCACCAGCATGCACCGGTTCTGGCCCGCGCCCATGCCCGCCTATCCCATGGCCCAGGAGATGCCCATGTCCGACGACATGGTCATGGGCCAGGCCCGCATGAAGATGGCGTGGTTCCGCACCGCCGACGAGCCCCTCAAGGTCTCCCTCTACTACGAGGGCATCTGGGAGTCGGCCGGCTACTACGTCACCCGCGAGGTGCACCCGTACGGCGGCAAGGTCGCCGCCCTGGACCTGAAGTCCAACCTGCTGCGCCAGGTGGTCATGACCCGCGAGGGCGACCAGACCTCCGTTTACGTGTCCCTGATCATGGGCTCCCCGTCCCAGTTGATGAACGGCGGCGCCACCGACACCGCGCTGCCGCTGATGGCAGGCGCAGAGGGCGTCACCCAACTGGGGTCCCGCGATCCCCTGGCCAACACCTCCGTGATCGCCTACGTCGACCGCGAGACCGTCGAGGACAACGTGATCTTCTACCAGAAGGAGATGTCCGCCCGCGGCTACACCCTGTCGGCCGACCACGGCAAGCTCAAGGACATCACCGAGAAGATGGGCACGAACATCAACGTCATGATCTTCGCCCGCGAGGGCGAGGAGGTCACCATCTCGGTGTCCCCCGTCGACGACAGCGAGCTCACGCGCGTGCACATCACCCGCGTGCGCGGAAAGGGCCGGTGACCGCATGAAGGATCTCCGCTCCACCTCCGGTCAGAGCATGGTCGAGTATTCCCTGCTGATGGCCTCGATCCTGGGCTCCATCACGATCATGGGCTTCGATCTGTTCCCCCGCTTCGTCCACGCCTTCCAGTTGTACTTCGACTCGTACTACATCATCCTGAACCTGCCCATTCCGTGAGGAGTGGGAAATTCCCGCGCAGATCAACGACTTTTCCCAGGGCAGAAGATAGCATTCACGTGAGGTCTGGACTCGTGAAAGCAGACACCTGCCTTATGGTGAGCATCCCGGCCATCGTGCAGAGGATGTGACTGGTAAGATCACGTTTGCGGGTTGTGAAGTGTGGGAAGATGAGGAATTGGATGGTTGCGGTGGAGTCGTCGTGGGTGGACAGCTTCGGGGTAGCCGGAGCCGTTTACTGTCGGCGGCGGTACACCTTCAGGCGAGTCCCGAGCATGTTCGTCTCCTTGAGGGCCATGAGGTCGCCCATCACGCAGTATTCCAGCGGTGCCGATTCCGGGTCGAAGGTCAGGGAACCGTCGGGCTGCACATACAGGGAACCGCCGCCGCCTTCTTCTCCCATTGATTTCTCAATGGCACAGCCGCAGATCCCGGACTCCAGGCGACAGGGGGGTGAACAGGACCAGCCATGGAGCGACATGCAGGACTCAGTGAGATAGGTGAACTCGTAGATGACGTGCTGCCGGAAGGCGCTGTAATGAACCTCTTGGACCTGTTCGTCGACGCGGGGGTTCACCGTGAAGCGCTCGGTGAAGTCCAGGGTGTGAAACTGGTTGAACCCGAACGGCCCGCAATCGGAGAAGTCTTCCCCGCCGCTCCAGGAGACTCCAGCCAGCGACTCGATGGTCCCGAAGGCCATCACCGTCTCCCAGTCCCCGGTCAGGTCTCCGCCGCAGGACACGAAAGGATAGTCGGTGCCCAGGTTGGGCGCGAGCCCGGACGGGGCCGGCACCCTGCCGACGAACGAGTTGAAGCGCGAGGCGCTGGCCGTGAGTCCTCCGATCGAGTACGCCGAGTCGCCCTGGCAGCGCCAGCCCTCCGTGTCCCGACCCAGCAGGCAGGCCAGAGGCGAGGACTCCTTCTGAGTTGCCCCACCACCCGGCAGGGTGAGCGTGTAGCGGCCCGCCAGCGCGGCGCCACCCTCGGCGCGGACCGCGTAAAGGCAGCCGGAGAAGTCCGGGTGGCGAACATAGCCGTCGCAGGTCACCCGCTCCAGGATCACGGTGGCGTCGGTGGTGAGCGCGCCGGCCGGCACGTCCACCCGCGCCCCGTCCTCGAGGGCGACGCTGCCGCCCTCGTCTGCGGTCACCCAAGCCCCCTGCGCGGCGGGCGGGGGACCTCCTTCAAAGGATTGTCCTTCGTGTCGTCGCAGGCGACGACGCCAAGGAACCCGGACAGCAGCAGCATGGAAAGGATGATTCGCATTTTAATAACTCACTTTCTTCGGTATACCCAGACCGCGTCGCTGTCGGATCCGACCCACGGTATGTGATAGAAGAGCCAGTCCCCGATGACGCACAGATCACTCCGTGTCGAGAACTCGGACATGGAGTACCCATCTTCAACTTCATACAGGAAAATATCACCATAACCGCCTTCCTCGTAAGGGGCACGGCACGCACAGAGCCCGTTGACATTTTCGCACCAGGGCGTCTGGACCGAGCATTCATACCCGGCGGTCGCCAGGCAGGCGTCGGTCATGATTTGCAGGATATAGCCGGTGGTGTATTCTTGCCGGTGTCCGTCCCCCACCCAGGGTTGTCCCGACGAGGGCGAGAAGGTGAGGGTTTCAGTCTTGTGGGTGATTACTCCCTCGTAATAACTGAACGGCTCACACCTTTCGAAGCCGGGATCCTTTGTCAGTGTGATGCTCGTGAATGCTTCCTGGGGCCCGACATAGAAAACGAACTCCCACTCTCCGAAGATGTCGCCCCCGCACAAGCCGAACTCCAGATCGGCCATCAGGTTCATCGAGTCGGTCTGGGGGACCTGTTGATGCAACACGAACGTGGAGAACCGTGAGGCAGAGGTGGTCGCGCTCCCGGAGTTGGTTCTTGCCTCGGCCTGGCATCGCCATCCGTCCCCGGTCATGGAGAAGACGCACGTAGACACGGCCGCAGGGTCGCGACCCGGCAGCGTCAGTTCGTAGCGGTCCGCCAGCGAGGTGCCGTCGGCAGCGGACACCTCGTAGGCGCAGGAAGCGAACTCCGCCGCCTGGAGGGTGCGCCCGCAGGCCACCCTGATGAACGTGACCTCGGCGTCCTGCGACAGCGCGCCCGGCGGGAACACCACCCGGGCGCCGTCGGGCAGCACGAGGGTCCCGCCCTCGGCCGCGACGACGAACGCCGAGACCGAGACGGGGTGTTCGGGCACCTCCCGCACCGTCGAATCATCACAACCGACCCAGAACGCGAAGACGAGGACGAACATATGACGAAACATGGCAGGCTTCTCTCCGAAAATTTTCATACCACGCTACAACGTCTTGTCAACCCGGTTTTTCCAGCGAGGAAAAACGGACCGCTCACAGCAAATAATCATTCCCCGACAAGCCCAGGAAATGATGTATAAAGAAAACTGTCACGAGGCGCTGTGACCTGGCCTCGCACGCGTATACAATTTCTCATTCCACCTGGGTCAACGGTTTTCCCGACAGGCACTGTTTGCTCCTCGCCAAAAAAATGCTACACCTGACTTCGGAGAAAGGACGATCACGATGCACCAATTCAATAAATTCCTGTTGTGCGTCTGGATGATTCTCTTTGTAGGGGGAGCGTGCACCTCCGACCTCAAGCCCACGGGAGTGTTCTCTGCAGCCGAGACCGCTTACCAAGTGCGGCTCGCCGGGGTGATCTGCGCGGAGGCTTTCGGCTGCCCTTCCCTCTCGGTGCTGCCTTACGCTTCCGAAGCCGCCTGCGTGACTGAACTGGTGAGCCTGCGCGAGGTCGATTCCGGTGAGTACATCCATGTCACCGCCAACGGCGGCGCGTTCGATCCGGCGGCCTTCGAGCGCTGCATGCAGGAGCGCCTCGCGCGCGCCTGCACCGACGTGCGCACCTGGTCGGCCGACTGCGACGGCTACCTGCAGGGCACTCGGGCCCTTGGCCAGAGCTGCTCCTTCTCCAGCGAGTGCGCCGACGGATGGTGCACCGGGACCTGCGGCACGCACACCTGCGTCGCGCGCCTGCCTGAGGAGAGTCCGTGCCGCCTCGACGAACAATGTGCGAGTGGCCTGGTCTGCTCCCGGGCCACCGGGATCTGCGCACAGCAGGAGCGCTTCACGGGTCCGGGCGAGGCCTGTGACGCCACACGGGCGTGTTCGTCCGGTCACGGCTGCTCGTCGTTGGACGGCAGTGGCACTTGCGTCCCGATCGCCGGGGACGGGGAGACCTGCTCAATCGCGATCAACTGCGAGGGTCCTGAACTCAATGGGGGTTGCATCCACGTCGCCGCCTGCGCGGTCGGACTCGCCTGCGTCGGCGAGAACCCGGATCAAAACGGCGAACCCACCGTGGCCGTCTGCCGGCCGGTGCCCTTTCAATCCGAGGGCGAGGCCTGTGGGTCGGTTCAGATGCCATGGTGCGACCGGTCTGAGTTGTTGCGGTGTGGCTCCAGGGTGCACTCCATGGCCGCCGACACCTGCTACGCGGTGTGGCCTGCGGGCGCTGCGCCCGTCTTCGGCCAGGGGGCCTGTGAAGAGAAGAATGCCACGGAAAAATGCTGCTGGGACGACTCCTACTGGGCCGACGGGGCCTGTCGCCCGCGCAAACGCCTGGGCGAACGCTGCCAGGACAGCCAAGAGTGCTTTTCTTGGGAATGCTGGGCGGCCCAGGGCGAGACCGTCCAACGCTGCACCCGGTTCGCGGCCTGCATCGACGCAAACAACCAACGCGGGCTGTCAGAGCGGTGAGCGTAGTGAATTCAATTTACACTCTGCACCTCCCCGACCGCCGGGATCGTGGTGCACACGTTCACGGGACGTTCACGTGAGGTTCACACAAATCACCAGAAACACCCCTGAATGTCTCGCAACGGGGAAGAGGTCGGGGACCATCGGTGCCGCTTCGTAACCCGTTGATATCTCTTGAGAATCGCCAAAAGCTCAAGCAGAACAAGGGTATTGGAAGCGGACCATTTTTCGCGGGAGGAAGAACCTGCCCATTCCGTGAGTTGACCCGCCGGACCCGTCAGACCTGTCAGACCCGGCCGTCCTGATGGATCGATTCAGCGCAGAGCCAGGTAATGGGCGCGGACCTCGGGCGGGAGTTTTTCCAGGGCGTAGCGGAGCTCCACGCGGGGCATGGACGCGGCGTGGGCGTCGAGGAAGGCGCGCAGGCGGTTTTCATCCTTCTGGCCGGCCTCGCGCAGCATCCAGCCGCAGGCCTTGTGGATCAGGTCCTGGCCATCGCCGAGCAGGCGCTCGCACAGCGCGAACGTCGTGTCGAGGTGCCCCTTGCGGATGAAGAACTGCGTGGCGATGATGGCGATGCGGCGGTCCCAGAGCAGCGGGCTGGCCGCCAGTTCGAACAGGCGGCCGGGGTCCCTCCCGTGCAGGTGGGCGCCGACGATGCCCGGCGCCGAGACGTCGACCAGATCCCAGTTGTTGATGCGCGCGGTGTTGGCCAGGTAGAGCGCGAAGATCGCCTCCCGGCCGGCGGCGTCGGCCCGGCCGTAGCGGGCCACCAGGTGGATCAGCGCGCACTGCCGGGCCTCGTGGACCTCGTGGGCCAGAAGGTCCTGCACGTCGGCCAGCGTGAGCTCCCGGCGGAACAGTTTCTCCACGGCGCGGACCTGGGGCACCGTGACGCCGAGGAAGCGGTCCCCCTCGCCGTACTGGCCCGGCCCCGTGCGGAAAAAGCGGCGGTAGACGGCGGCCTTCTCCTCGGAGGCCAGCGCGAAGAGCGAAGCGAGCAGGTCAACGGCCGTCGACATGATCAACTCTCGGTGACGGTGGACACCAGCGCGAGGTGGCGGAAGAACAGGGCCGTGAGCTGGCCCAGCCAGGCCGTGGCCAGGGCCTCGGTCTCGGCCGACAGTTCGATGCGGCAGGCGGCCTCGTTCTGCAAAAACGGCGGCGGCAGGGCGATGGCGCCCTGGGCCTTGACGCGGATGGTGAACTGCGGGGGCACGTAGTGGATCTTCACCTCCAGGCGGGCGCGGGCGAAACCCGGCAGCCGGTGCCTGGGCGTGCACTCGAGGGCGAACTCCCGCCACTCGCCCAGGTGGGAGTCGCGGACGACCGGATCCGTGAGCGTGATCTTGAGGTGGCTCGTCGGGGAGTCGCCCACCAGCTGCTGCCAGGAGCGGAACAGCGCGCGGGAGAGCAGGTCGCAGGCCTTGGAGGCCGTGGCGGTCTGCTGGATGTCCACGTTGGAGAGCGCGCCGATGCGGGCGTCGAGCTGGGCCAGCACCGCGCCGGGGCCCTCGCCCGGCGCCGGACGAAGCTCCTCGAAGCGGCGGCCGCAGTAGGCGACCAGCTCGGCCTCGCCGGGGCGCTCCTGCCCGCGGGCCACCCGAAGGATCGTGTCGTAGAGCGAAAGCGCCACGGCCGGCAGGGCCACGGCGCCCTGGGGCGTGGTGGGCAGCACGGCGGTCTTCTTCTTGCCGGCCAGGCTCAGGATCGGCCCCTGATCAGGATCCAGCGCCAGGAGCGCGTCGTCGTAGGTGGCCGATGCAGGCGCTTTTTTCTTCTTTTTCTTCAGGCTGGGCAGCCGCGGCGCCAGGGCCGCCGGATCCAGCGGCGTCGCCAGCGGGTTCTTCGTGCGGGCGGTGGCCTCGGTCTCGTGCTCGTCGCCGCCGGCCCCGTCGGGCGCCTCGTCGGAGGCCTCGTCGAGTTCGAGGGACGCCTCCTCCTCGACCATCTCCGGGTCGATGGACACGACCTCCTCCTGCATGGCGGAGTAGAACCGGACCCGATCCTCCTCGAGCCGGTCGGAGAGGTTCTTCAACTCCTCGACGATGGCCACGAAGTACTCCACCGGCGCCAGGGAGGCCTGTCCGTCGATGGAGGTGCGCAGCGACTGCATCAGGTCCCACAGGGCCACCGTGGGCGTGAGCACCGCGCCCCGGGCGGCCGGATTCAGGCTCGTCGAGAGCCAGCGCGGGGTGGAGGCCGTGAAGTGCCCGTGGAACTCCTGCTCGAAGCGGTTCCAGTCCTCGGTCAGGAACAGTTCAAGAAAGTCATCGCGACCGATGTAGCCGCTGAGGCGGCCGTGCCACTGCCGGCAGAACCGGCGCACGTCGATGGACCACTGGACGAAATCCTGCATGTTCAGCCCTTGTGCGACTTGAAGGAATGGAGCCACCGGCCCACGAAGAACCCGGACGGCACCAGAATCAATGCACACAGCAAAGTAGCAGAAAGTCCCAGGGTTGCCAAGCGTCCGATGGAGGACAGACCCCCGTGCTGGACCCACAGCATGCCCGCGAAGCCGACCAGCGTGGTCAGCGCGGCCATGCACACGGCCTGCCCGGTGCGGAAGAAGGCGGGGCGAGGATCGGCCTCGTACTCCCGGCCTGCGTGGTACAGGTGCACCGACGAGTCGATGCCCGTGCCGATGATCGTGGAGAGCACCACCATGTTGTAAAGCCCCAGCCGCTGGCCCAGCAGCGGCAGCAGCGCCGCGATCCAGAGCAGCGCACCCACCAGCGGGAGGCTCACGACCACGGCCGCCGAGAACCGGCGGAAGTCGGCCAGCAGCAGCAGGAACACGAGGCCCAGCGCAGCGAACATGATGAGCACGCCCTCGCGCCGGACCACCTCGAGGATGTCCACCAGGATGAAGGACGAGGACGCGGCCCGGGCCCGGGCCCCCGGCGCGGCGCCCAGCGGCTCGAGATCGAACCGGGAGATGGCCTTCTTCAACTGGGCGGCCTCGCGGGCGTTCCACGTCTCGCGGGCCGGGTACAGGTAGATGAACCTGCCCAGGTCGCCGTTGCTCTCGGTGAAGCGCAGGCGGATCCAGTCGGGCAGATCCTGCGGCCCGATGGGCACCGAGGGCACGTACTGCAGGTAGTGGTTGATCTTCTTCTGCAGGTTCTCGTCGGCCCAGTCCTGCACCTGCATGAGCTGCTCGCGGATCTTCTCCAGGATCGCCAGCTTGGCCTCCTGCTGCTTCGGGATGAACGAATACAGGCTGTTCATGTCCCGGATCTCCGGGTGGTGCAGCGGCCGGGTGAGCTGGTCCTCCCAGTACGCGGTGAGCTTTTCGCAGTCGGAAGCATTGTCGCACATCATCACGGTCGGGGACGCGCGGTCGCCCATGGCCTTGCCGTACTGCACGGAGGTGGACGGATTGCCCGAGAGCCGCCGGAAGTTCGTCTCGAACTCCAGGCGGGACAGGCCCCACGGCAGAAACAGCGCCGACGCGATGAAGAACGTCGCCAGCACGAAGACGCTCTTTTTCGGGAAGCGGGACGGATCGCCGGCGGGGCCGAAGTTCCACTCCCACCCCGAGCGCGGCCGCAGGGTGAACACCTTCTCGAGCAGCACGGCGAACACCGGGAAGAAGAAGAAGAAGGACAGCATGGTCACCAGCACGCCGGTGCCCGCGATCAGGCCGAACTCCCAGAAACCCCGGAAGTTCGAGAAGAACAGAAGATAGAGGGCCCCGGCGGTGGTGGCAGCGGCCGTCAGCAGGGCACGTCCCGAGGCCGTCATGGTGCGGGTCAGCGCCTCCTCCAGCGGGGAGAGCGTGCGCTCATGGAAATAGCGGACCGACAGGTGCACGCCGAAGTCGATGCCCATCCCCAGCAGGATGCCGCCGATGAAGGCGGTGATGATGTTGAGCTTGTCCACGGCCACGCCGCGGGTGATGCCCAGGGTGAGCAGGATGCCCAGGATCAGCGGCAGGAAGATCAGCGGCAGGGGCCGCAGGGAACGGAAGAAGAGCACCACCAGCAGCGCGATCAGCCCGAACGAGAGCAGGAACGAGGAGGTGATGTCCTCCAGGATCGAGTCGTACTCGGCCACGCGGTTGCGGTAGCCGCCACCGACCTCCACCTTGGGATGGGGCGCCGGGAAGTCCTGCAGCACCATCGCGATGAGCGCCTCGGTGCGGTACACCAGGCTGCGCGCGGTGGCCATGTCCACCGACAGCATCTGGGGCTTGGCGATGACCGCCAGGATGGTGCCGTCGGGGGAGGCGAAGTACCCCTCGAGCCCCTTGGGCTTCTTGCCCGCCGCGGTCTGCTGGAACTCGCCGGGGACGCGGGTCCGGACATCGGCGTTGCGCACGATGTCCTCGAGCTTCCTCTCCTCCGGGTCCTCGCCGTCGGGCAGCACGAGCAGTCCCATGGATTTGAGCCGGGAGCGGCCGACCACGGTCTTCAACTGGGCCAGCAGCTGCTCGAGCCGGGGCAGGTCGAAATACAGCAGGGCGTTGCGCTTGAAGAAGTCCAGCTCCACGCGGGCGGAGATCTCGGACAGGTCCGAGAAGTCCCGCCGCATGGCGAACACCAGCGCGTCGGCGACCTCGCGGTTGCGCTCGGGGTCGGGCCCCTCGATGCCGACGATCAGGAAGTCCGTGCTGCCGATGCGCCGGGAAGCCTCCCTGGCCGTCTTC
>PHBF01000457.1 GCA_002841905.1 Deltaproteobacteria bacterium HGW-Deltaproteobacteria-17 | reverse complement strand
TGATCGGCGGCTTCACGCTCTTCGCGATGTTCACCGGCGTCATCTCCGCGGTCATGGTGACGAGGCTGCGCAACCAATGGGAGGCCCGCGACATGGAACTGCACGAACTTCGGGATCACACCATCATCTGCGGGTGGAACCGCTCGGCGGTCACCATCATCCAGGAGATCCAGCGGGACGCCAAGACCCGCAGCATGCCCGTCGTCCTCGTCGCCGAGCTCGAGGAGCCCCCCGCCTTCGCCTCCTGGGGCTGTCGCATCGAACTGCTCTACTTCGTGCGCGGCGACTACACCTCCACGGCCGTGCTGCAGAAGGCCGGCATCGAGCGGGCCGCGGCCACCGTGCTCCTGGCCGACAAGAGCCTGCCCCGCACCGACCAGGACCGCGACGCGCGCACCCTGCTGGCCGCCCTCACCATCGAGAAGCTGCGGCCGGGCATCTTCACCTGCGCCGAGCTGCTGCGGCGCGAGAACATCGAGCACCTTTCCATGGCCAAGGTCGAGGAGATCGTCATCGGCGACGAATACATGGGGCACCTGATCGCCCACTCGTCCCGCACCCGGGGCGTCATCAAGATCGTCGACGAGCTGCTGACGGCCTCCCGCGGCAACCAGTTTTACAAGATCCTGACGCCACCCCATCTGGTCGGGAAGACCTTCTTCGAGGCCCTGCTCGACATCAAGAAGCACCGGAACTCGATCCTGATGGCCGTGGAGGCAGGGCGGGACGGGGCGACCCCCGAACTGATGACCAATCCGGCCAATGATTACGTGCTGAATCCAACCGATTCCCTGGTCCTGATCGCCACCGAGGATCCCGAGAGCCGGTATTCCTGAGCCGGGGAACCCGGAATTTGAAAAAAATGTTGAAAGAAACTCCCTGTTCCACTATAAATTGGAGCCCGAGATCGGCCGAACCGGCGGATCGACGCATGCCGCAGAAAGGTGTACCCCATGAGCGACAAACGTGAAAACTCCGTACTGTTTTCCCTCAAGGAGCTGCGCAAGATCGAGAAGGATCGTGTTTCGCAGCAGGAAGAGGACGATCGCAGGAGAGCCGAGGAGGAGCGTCGGCGGGCCGAGGAAGAGGAGCGCCGCCGCAAGGCCGAGGAAGAGCGCCGCATCCGCGAGGAGGAGGAGCGCGTCCGCCGTGAGGAGGCCGCCCGCAAGGCCCAGGCCCAGCAGTCCGACCTGCAGGCGCAGGTCGCCGCTGAGCGCGAGCGCATGCAGCAGCAGTTCCAGCAGCAGATGATGATGGAGCAGCAGCGCCTGCGCGACCAGATGATGAACGAAATGGCCGCGATGCAGCCCGCCATGGCCGCCGGCGCCCCCGCCCAGAAGCAGGGCAAGGGCATGATGATCGGCATGATCATCGGCATGGTCGTCCTCGGCGCCTTCGCCGCCTTCGCCTTCGTCAACGGCAACTCCAAGGAGGAGGCCGCCAAGAAGGAAGCCAAGGCCGCCCAGGAGGAGGCGAAGAAGACCTCCGAGAAGATGCTCGGCCAGTTGAAGGAGCTCAACGACGGCCAGATGAACATCCAGACCAAGCTCGACCAGGCCCAGGAAGAGAACAAGGCCCTGAAGGAAAAGCTGGCCAAGGCCGAGGAAGAAGCCGCCGCGCTCAAGGCCCAGGCCAACAACACCGAGCCGACCGACACGGGCTCCATGAAGCCCCCGCGCGACAACGGCTCTTCCGGGATGCGTCCCCCTCCGATGGGCATGGACGCCCCCCCG
>PHBF01000456.1 GCA_002841905.1 Deltaproteobacteria bacterium HGW-Deltaproteobacteria-17 | reverse complement strand
CTCCGGGGTACGGATGAGATTGGCGGCGATGACGGGTATGGAAACCGCGTCCTTCACGGCGGCCGCCAGGTGCTTGCGCCAGCCACACTCGAAAGACATCGGCTCCATCCACCAGTTGTAGGTCTCGTAGCCGGCGGAGCTGACGTTGATGACGTCGATGCCGGCCTGCTCGAGGCGCCGCGCCATCTCCACGCCCTCTTCCAACTCGATGCCCTGACCGGGCTCGCCTATCTCGCGGTAGTACTCGTCCACCGTCAGCCTCACGCAGATGGGAAAGTCCGGGCCGCATTCGGAGCGGATGCCGCGGATGATGTTCGTCGCGAAGCGCATCCGGTTGTCGAGGCTCCCGCCGTATTCGTCCGTCCTCTTGTTGCTCTGGGGGCTCAGGAACTGCTGGATCAGGTAACCGTGGGAGGCATGGAGCTCCACCCCATCCGCGCCGCTCAACTGCACCCGCCTGGCGGCCTTGATGAAATCGCGCTCCAGGCTCTTGATCTCCCGGAGCAACATGGCGCGAGTCCGCTGGTTATAGAGACGCGAGGGCACACTCGAAGGAGCGAGCACCGGCGGGAACGGCATATTGTACATGAACCATTCGGCCATCGCCGGGAACTTCCCCATAGTCTTGAATACCTGGGGCAGGTACTTGTAGAAACCGGGCCAGACGCGGCCCATGATCTCGATCGGCAGGGTCGCGGTCTCCAGCACGGATAGTCCCTGGCGGCCGGGATGGTGCAGCTGGACGAATATCTTGGTGCCATGGGCATGGATGCGCTCGACCATCTGCGCGAAGGGCTGGATGTGCCGGTCGTAAGCCATGGAGAGCTGCCGCGCCAGGTAACCGCCGTGGACCGTGTTGACCCGGACGATGCCGGTGATGAGCAGCCCCAAGCCGTTCGAGGCACGCTCTTCGTAATAATCGGTGATCTGCTCCGAGGGAGTGCCGTCGAAGTTGGCCATGTCCACCGCCATCGGCACCATGACCGTCCGGTTCCTGATGGCGACGTTTCCGATCATGCCCTCACTGAAGAGATGTGGGTACTGCATAGAGAGCCTCCTTGACTCGCCAGGCTGCCGAGAGAACCGCGAACAGCAAGTTCTTCAAAATATCCATATCTAAGTACGTAGAGCCTTGGCCGCACCATACGGATTGTTCAGTTCATGAGCCGGAGGATCGTCCCGCCAGGCAGGATTACGGCTCGAGCATGATATGAGAGAAGATGCCCCCGTCACGATCGAGGAAGCAGACCGCCCTCTGAGTACGGGGGTCCGCTATCAGCTGCGCGCAGGCGCCGCCGGTCGATGCCGGCACATCTATTACACGGACATAGTCTGCAAACTCGCCGGCGTCGGGCAGTAGATCGAGGAGGGCGTTGGGCGACCGCTCGAAGAATTCTTCGTTGAATGCCGCTTCCGGGTTTCCCGGATAAACCGGCAGGTAGACTACCTGGGCCTCCACCAGGTCCTGAAAGAAGTGGGTTCCGTAGGATACCTCCGGCACGTGGCCGGCCTCCTCGCGCGCCATCTCCACCAAGACCGCCGCGTTGTCTATGTCGCTGTAGCTGACATTCACTCCCAGGTTGATGTTGCTGCTGCCCCACCTCCCGGGGCCCATCATCATCACCTTGCTACGAGCGACCAACGGGTGTTCGTTAATGCGTCCCACCAACCGCCCGATGCTCCTCTTGGTCTCCACGGTAGGTATAGCGCTGTAGGAACGAGGATCGATGTGAACGATATAGCGGA
>PHBF01000455.1 GCA_002841905.1 Deltaproteobacteria bacterium HGW-Deltaproteobacteria-17 | reverse complement strand
GGCGACCGCTGAGAGTGACGATGTCGTAGGCGAGCATGACGGATCAGGAGATGAACACCATGACCCAAGAAGCGATCTTGACCACGGGTGAGCCGGCTCCGGCCGGGAAGTACTTCTGCGACAAGTGCGGCTTTGAGCTCGATCACAAAGGCGAAGTCCTGCCGAACTGCCCGCAGGAAGCCATCTGGACGGTGTGGGACACGAGCAAGACCGTAATCCGCACCTAGGCGAGTTGACTGGAGCGGGGCGGGAAACCGCCCCTTTTTTTATTCCCGGTCTTATCGTTCAGGGCCGCCCTAAGAAGCGGGCGTAGCGCAGCATCTTGCTGATAACCTGCGCGGCCTTCTCCAGCGAGGGGAAGATGACCCCCCGATGGTCCTCCAGTTCGACCAGGGCCTCTTCCCCTATGAACTGCAGCTCCACGTTGATGAGCGGCTTCGCGTATTCCCGCGACAGGTGGACCATGGAGTCCATGAGCGAGCGGTTCTTCTCTTTCAGGCTGACGAGGAAGGACTTCAGGTTGGCCTGGTCCCATCCGACCGAGAGCGGGTCCGACACCATGGCGGACATCCCCACGAGGGATCCCGTGCCCAGCGTTCCCAGGACGATAACCGAATCGTAGCGGGGCGAGCGCATCATCTGTTCGATGATCATGAGATGGATATCGGTGGAGAAGTTCCCGACGAGGTCTATGGGGTTGCCATGACTCCAGAAGGGAGGCAGGAACTCGTCGCAGAGCCGGGTCACCTCATCGTCCGGCGGGGGGAGTTCGAGGCCGCAAGCGGCAGCGGCGTCGGTGGCGATAACGCCCCAACCACCCCCGAGGGTGACGATGCCGACTCGGTTCCCGGCAGGCAACGGCAACCGGCTGAAGGCCTTGGCGAGGTCCAGCATCTCCTGGCTCGTCTCCGCCCGGATGATGCCGCATTGGGCGAAGGCGGTGTCGTAGATGGTGTCGGACCCGGCCAGCGCGCCTGTATGTGAGGCCGCCGCGCGCATTCCCGCTTCCGTGCGACCCGACTTGAGGGCTATAACAGGCTTGCGGCGGCATACCCGGCCAGCCGTTTCCATGAAACGCCGGCCGTTCTCGAGGCCCTCGATATAGGCGAGTATCAGGTTCGTGTCGTCATCCTCGCCGAAGTACTCGAGGTAATCCTCGCAATGGAGCGTCGCCTCGTTGCCGCTGCCGACGAACTTGCCGAAGCCGATGCCCTGGCTCATCGTCCAGCCGAGCATCTGCGCCCCGACGTTGCCGCTCTGGCTGACGTACGAGATATTCCCCTTGGCAAGTTGCAGGGGGGCGCCGACGGCGAACATATCACAACTGGTATTAATGACGCCCATGGTATTGGGCCCCACCATGTTGAGGCCGTGCGTTCGCGCCTTCTCGGCTAAATCCCGCTCCAGCGCCTCTCCTTCCGCTCCGACCTCACTGAAGTTGGAGGAGATGACGACCACGTGGCGGATGCCGCACGCGGCTACCTGATCCAGTATGCCGGCCACCAGCTTGGCTGGTGTCGTGATGATGACCAGGTCGACTAGTTTCGGTATAGAGGCGAGATCGGGATAGGCCTTGAGGCCGTGTATCTTCTCCTCGTGCGGATTGACCGGAAAGATACTGGTCAGGTCGTAACCGCCTGCCATCAGATGGCGTAGCAGGAAGGAGCCCCATTTCGCGGGCATGTTGGATGCACCCACGAGGGCTATGGAATGGGGGTAAAAGATCGGGTCTAGATCGGGCATGTCC
>PHBF01000038.1 GCA_002841905.1 Deltaproteobacteria bacterium HGW-Deltaproteobacteria-17 | reverse complement strand
GGTTTCCTCCACGTCGGCGCCTCCGCGCCGGACTGTTCCTTCATCTCCACCCGGATCGCCCCGGACCTGCCCTCCGATGTCTGGCCGTGACGGACCGGCGTCGACTTCGTTGTCATTCTTCTTGAATTCGGCTACGCTGCGCCGGACCCCTCTGGAAAGGAAGTGGAAGGTAGCGTCATGAGTCCCGGTTTTGAACAAGTCTTCGCAATGTGTGAGCCCTGGTCGTATGTCCTGATGTTCCTCTCGACCCTCACGCTGGCCATGCTGCTCGAGCGGGCCCTGGTGCTGTTTTTCATGTTCAACCTGAACCTGCATCTGGTCCTTGAGATCATCACCAAGTTATGGATGGAGAATAAACTTGATCGTGCCGAGAAACTGGCGCTGGCCCTGCCCAAGCGCAGCCCGTTCGCCCAGCTCGCGCGCGTCGCCCTGGCCTACGCCACGGCCACACCCGAGCGGGCCCGGCGGGCCCTCGACGGCATCGAGGCCGACGGCGTCGCCGTGTTCCGCAGGCGCCTGCGTCACTTTCCCTTCCTCGCCGTCCTGGGGGCGGCCACGGGCGTGGCCGGCACCGCCGGCCTGGGCGGGTTCTCGACGTTGCCCGAACACACGCCCCGGTTCGCCGGGCTCCCCGTCCCCACTCTGCCGTTTGCCACAGGCGCCCTGCTCACGGGCGTCGTGCTGACGGCGTACCTGGTCTTCACCGCACGCGCCCGGCAGATGTCCGGCCGGCTGGCGAAGATGAAGGCCGTCTTCTGGGACCTGATGCAGTCGCACCCGGTCCGCCACCCCGGAGATTGAAATGCACAAGAATGAAACCCCGAAATATCCTTCCCGGATCGAGCTCCCCGAGGAGCACCAACCCAAGCTCGCCGTCCTCATCGACGCCGACAACGCCCAGGCGGCCATCATCGACGGACTCCTCGCCGAGATCGCCCGCTTCGGCGTAGCGAGCGTCCGCCGCATCTACGGTGACTGGACCTCGACGAGGCTGCAGTCGTGGAAAAAGACGCTGCTGCAGTACTCGATCCAGCCCGTGCAGCAGTTCGGGTACACGCAGGGCAAGAACGCCACCGACTCGGCGCTGATCATCGACGCGATGGACCTGCTCTACACCCGCCGCTTCGACGGCTTCTGCCTGGTCTCCTCGGACTCGGACTTCACGCGGCTGGCCATGCGGCTGCGCGAGGAGGGCCTTCTGGTCTACGGCTTCGGCGAGAAGAAGACCCCCGAGCCCTTCGTGCAGGCCTGCGACAAGTTCATCTACACCGAGGTGCTGCGGCCGGAGGAGGACACGCCTGGCAAGCCCGCGGCGGCCTCCAAGCCCGTGGAGAAGGGCGTCCCCAAGCCCATCGTCCGGATGATCGCCAAGTCCATCGAGGACGTCTCCGAGGAGAGCGGGTGGGCGCAACTGGGCTCGGTGGGCTCCAACCTGACCAAGGTGCGTCCCGACTTCGACTCCCGCCTGTACGGCTTCAAGAAGTTCTCCGACCTGATCCGCGCCCTGCCCGACGCCTTCGAGCTCGAGGAGCGCGTGCTGCCCGGTCAGGGGCAGAAATCTATTTATGTACGTTGCCATGTTCATGAAAAGCGCCGGAAATGAGCCCTCCCCCGCCGACCCCCACATGACAAGGTCATGGCGCACGGCAAAACGTCACAGGGGGCTTTCTCTTTACATCTTGTGTTTTCCCCGCACTTGGGTATAAGGGATCCGTTTTCCCAACCGTCCCGGAATTCCGGTGTGGCGAATGCTGTTTTTCAACCTCATGAACTCTCCGACTCACGAGAACCTTTTTCGGGGACGTCTTCTGGCCATGGGGGAGAAAACATGGGTCTGACCGTCACCGAGAAGGTCCTGTCCACCCACATCGGGGAAGGTCATCTGGCCAGGGGTGAGGAGATCGGCCTGAAGATCGATCAGTGCCTGACCCAGGACTCCACCGGCACCATGGCCTGGCTGCAGTTCGAGTCACTGCGGCTGCCCAAGGTCAAGTGCGAGATCGCCGTCTCCTACGTCGATCACACCTCGCTGGCCTTCAAGGGCGAGAGCGCCGACGATCACCTGTTCCTGCAGACCGCGGCCCGCCGGTTCGGTGCCTGGTACTCCAAGCCGGGCAACGGCGTGTGCCACCAGGTCCACTACGAGCGCTTCGCGGCCCCGGGGAAGACCCTGCTGGGGTCGGACTCCCACACGCCCACCTCCTCGGCGCTGGGCATGATCGCCATCGGCGCCGGCGGCGCGGACGTCGCCGTGGCCATGGGCGGCGGCTATTTCTACATGAAGGTCCCGCGCATCGTCCGGGTCAGCCTGCTCGGGCGGCTCCGGTGGGGCGTTTCCGCCAAGGACATCGTGCTGGAGGTCATCCGCCAGTTGACCGTCAAGGGCGGCGTCGGCACCATCCTCGAGTACGCGGGACCGGGCGTGGCCAGCCTCACCGTCCCCCAGCGCGCGACGATCACGAACATGGGCGCCGAGACCGGTGCCACCACGTCGATCTTCCCCTCCGACGAGGTCACGCGCGGGTTCCTCCGCCGCCAGGGCCGCGAGCGGGACTGGATCCCGCTGGCCGCCGATCCCGATGCCGTGTACGACCGGGAGCTCACCGTCGATCTGGACACGCTGGAGCCGCTGGTGGCCATGCCGGGCTCCCCCGACAACATCAAGAAGATCAGCGAGGTCGAGGGCTTCGAGATCCAGCAGGTCTACATCGGCTCCTGCACCAACGGCTCCCACCATGATCTGGCCCGCGGTGCCGCCATGCTGCAGGGCCGCCACGTCAGCCAGGACCTCGAGTGCATCCTCTCCCCGGGCTCGCGCCAGGTGGAGCAGCACCTCCTCGGCGACGGCTCCTACGCGTCCTACGTGGACGCCGGCTTCCGCATGGTCGAGCCGGGCTGCCATGCCTGCATCGGCATGGGCTACGTCCCCGGCTATCAGCACCACAGCGTCCGAACTGTCAACCGCAACTGGTTCGGACGCGGCGGCTCCTCCGACGCACGCCTGATCCTGGCCTCGGTCGAGACCGCCATCGCCTCGGCGCTGGCCGGAAAACTGGCCGATCCGCGGAAGCTCGAGCCCGTGGATCCGGGCGACGCCTACGAGTCCGGCTACCTCGTCGACGACTCGATGCTGATCCAGCCCCTCGATGCGGCCGATGCGGCCCGGGTCGAGATCCGGCGCGCCCCGAACATCCAGCCGATCCGGCCGCAGACGGCCCCGCCCGACGTGCTCAGGGGCGAGGTCATCCTGAAGGTCGGCGACGGCATCTCCACCGACGACATCCTTCCCGCCGGCGGACTGACCCAGCACCTGCGCTCGAACCTCCCCGAGATCGCCAAGTTCACGTACCACTACATCGACAAGGGCTTCGCCCGTCGGGCGCTGGAGAAGGGCGGGGGGTTCATCGTCGCCGGGGAGAACTACGGCCAGGGCAGCTCCCGCGAACACGCCGCGATGGCGCCGTGGCAGCTCGACGTGTCGGCCGTGCTCGCCAGGAGCTTCGCGCGGATCCACCGCGCCAACCTCGTCAACGCCGGCGTCGTGCCGCTGATCGCCGACTGCGACGCGATCGACTTCGGCGACGTCCTTGAAATCGACATCACCCATCTGGATGAGGGTGAATGGAAGGCCCGGAACGTGACCAAAGACCAGCCGTTCTCCGTGCGCGCGGACCTGACCGGACGGGACCGCGACATTCTCCGCTGCGGCGGGCTGCTGGCCTACACCCGAAAGATGCACAGTTGACCCCAACTGCTACCAAAGGAGTACCGACATCATGGCAATTCGAGGCATTCGTGAGTATGACGGCAAGAAACTGATGGCCCAGGTCCTGGACCGCTTCTCGTCCAAACCCCTGGGCATGAACCCCAACTACGCGCTGGTCACGCCCGAGACGGATCTGGAAAAGCTGCCCGTCTCCGAACCCTGGCTGAACACCACCAAGCTGGTGGTCAAGCCGGACATGCTGTTCGGCAAGCGCGGCAAGAACAACCTGCTGAAGCTCAACGCGACGTGGGCCGAGGCGGCCGCCTGGATCAAGGCCAAGCGCGAGGAGACGGTCACGGTGTCGGGCGTGCAGGGGCGCCTCACCGAGTTCCTGATCGAGCCGTTCACCCCCCACCCGGAGGACAAGGAGTACTACGTCGCGATGCGCTCGTTCCGCGACGAGGACATCGTGTACTTCTCGCTCAAGGGCGGCATCTACGTCGAGGAGAACTGGGATCAGGTCAAGGAGATCCACATCCCCACCATGAAGGACAACGCGCTCGTCGACGCGAAGTCCGTCTCGTTCGAAGGCCAGCTCCCCGTCGAGGGTGCCGAGAAGGCCCTGGTCGAGGACTTCGTGACGGCGCTGTACCGGTTCTTTGCGGACCAGGGCTTCGCCTACCTCGAGATCAACCCGTTCACCCTGGCCGAAGGCAAGGTCGTCCCCCTGGACCTGGTCGCCAAGATCGACGACACGGCCTCCTTCGAGCACCTGGACACCTGGGGCACCACCCTCACCTTCCCGGCGGGCTTCGGCCATCACCTGAGCCCGGACGAGGCGAAGGTGAAGGCGATGGACGCCAAGACCGGCGCCTCGCTGAAACTGACGGTCCTCAACCCCGACGGGCGCATCTGGCCCATGGTCGCCGGCGGCGGCGCCTCGGTCATCTTCGCGGACACCGTGGCGGACCTGGGCTACATCGACGAGCTGGGCATGTACGGCGAATACTCCGGCGATCCCAACGAGGAGTTCACCTACCAGTACGCGTGCGTCATCCTCGACCTGATGACGCGCAAGTCCCACCCCAAGGGCAAGGCGCTGCTCATCGGCGGCGGCATCGCGAACTTCACGGACGTGGCCGCGACCTTCAAGGGCATCATCCGGGCGATCTCCCAGTACGCCGACAAGCTGCGTGAGGGGAACGTCAAGATTTTTGTCCGGCGCGGCGGCCCCAACTACAAGGCAGGTCTGGAGCAGATGCGCTCACTGGGCGGCAAACTGAACCTCCCGATCGAAGTGTACGGACCCGAAACCCACATGACCAACATCGTGCCCATGGCCATCGCGGCGCTGCAGTAGCGGGCACTGGAGGAAACGAACATGACGCAGTCCTATCAGTTGTTTTCCAAGAACACGCGGGCCATCATCTACAACCTGCAGGTCAACGCCGTGCAGCGCATGCTGGACTTCGACTATGTCTGCCGCCGCGACAAGCCGTCGGTGGCCGCCATCATCGATCCCAACGCCAAGCAGGGCGGCAACCACAAGGTCTTCTGGGGCACCAAGGAGATCATCATCCCGATCTACAGCTCCATCGCCCAGGCCACCAAACGCCACCCGGACGCCGACGTGCTGATCAACTTCGCGTCCTTCCGCTCCGCGTACGCCACGTCGGTCGAGGGCATCAACGAGCCCACGATCAAGACCGTGGTCATCATCGCCGAGGGCGTGCCCGAGCGCCGCGCCCGTGAGCTGGCCGCGCTGGCCAAGGCCCGGAACAAGGTCGTCATCGGACCGGCCACCGTGGGCGGCATCCTCGCCGGCGGCTTCAAGATCGGCAACACCGGCGGCACCATCGAGAACATCATCGAGAGCAAGCTGCACCGCACCGGGTCGGTGGGCTTCGTGTCCAAGTCCGGCGGCATGTCCAACGAGGCGTACAACATCATCGCCTGCAACACCGACGGCCTGTACGAGGGCATCGCCATCGGCGGCGACGCCTATCCGGGCTCCACGCTGCTGGATCACCTGCTGCGCTTCGAGGCCAACCCCGAGGTCAAGATGCTCGCCTGCCTGGGCGAGGTCGGCGGCACCGAGGAGTACCGGATCGTCGAGGCCATCAAGGAGAAGAAGATCACCAAGCCGCTGGTCTGCTGGGTCACGGGCACCATCGCCTCCAAGATGAAGGGCGAGGTCCAGTTCGGCCACGCCGGCGCCAAGGCCGGGGCCTCCAACGAGACCGCCGAGGCCAAGAACCAGGCGCTGGCCGAGGCCGGCGTCATCGTCCCGAACTCCTTCGACGACTACGGCCTCAAGCTGCGCGAGACCTTCGACAAGATGAAGGCCGCGGGCCAGATCCCCGAGCGCACGCTGCCGGACACCCCGGCGATCCCGGCCGACTACAACGCGCTCAAGGCCAAGGGCCAGGTCCGCAAGGGCACCAACTTCATCTGCACGATCACCGACGACACCGGCGACGAGCCGCTGTACTGCGGCATCCCCATGAGCAAGGTCGTCGAGCACAACATGCCGCTGGGCGAACTGATCGCGCTGCTCTGGTTCAAGAAGCGCCTGCCGTCCTGGGGCGCCCAGTTCATGGAGCTGGTGCTGCGGCTCACCGCCGACCACGGCCCCTGCGTGTCGGGCGCGCACAACACCATCGTCACCGCCCGCGCGGGCAAGGATCTGATGACCTCGGTGGCCACCGGCATCCTGACGATCGGTCCCCGCTTCGGCGGCGCCGTCTCCGGGGCGGCCAAGCAGTTCTCCGAGGCCCTCCGCAAGGGTCAGACCCCGCTGGAGTTCGTCAACCACATGAAGAACACCAACGTGAACATCCAGGGCATCGGTCACAAGATCAAGAGCGCCACCAATCCGGACATCCGCGTGACGCTGCTCAAGCAGTTCGCCAGGGAGAACTTCCCCAAGACGCCGCACCTGGACTTCGCCCTCGAGGTCGAGAAGATCACGCTGACCAAGCGCAACAACCTGATCCTCAACGTCGACGGCGCCATCGGCATCCTCTTCCTGGATCTGATGGCCTCCGGCGGTGATCTGTTCACCGAACAGGAGAAGGCCGAGATCATCGAGTTCGGCATCCTCGACGGCCTGTTCATGCTCGGCCGCACCATCGGCATGGTCGGCCACTACTTCGACCAGAAGCGCCTGCGCTCGGGCCTGTACCGTCATCCGATGGACGACGTCCTGTACGACCTGCCCGAGCCCTCCGAGCTGGGCTACGACTGGTAAACCGGCGCGCGCACGCCTGCAAAACTGAAGAGACCACGGAAGAGACGGAAGGGGAACGGAAAGGACGGATCATCTCGGTCTCGGTTTCTCTCATTTTTTCATGTTGCGTCCGGTACGGGGATTGCTACCATGCATGAGCAGAGGTGAAGCATGGGTTATTTGTGGTTCTGGTGCGCGCTGCTGGCCGTGGAGGCGGTCCCGGAGAACCGCGTCTCGTTTCGCCTTGAGCTGCGGGCCCTGCCCGCCGGCCTGCGGCTGGCGCGCGAACCGCAGGCGCTGGTCCTTCAACGCGACGGCGTCCCGGTCCACAGGCTGCCCCTGCCCGCCATCCCGAAGAAGGCCCAGCGCAAGGACGACCACGCGGTGCTGGCCCTGGGCGCCCACGGGCTCTGGATCCTCCGGCTCTCCCCGGAGGGGCGCTTGGTCGTGGTCGCCCGCCACCGGTTCCCGAAGCCCGTGGACGGCTTCTTCTTCGAAGCCAACCGGGTGGTCCCCACCACGGGCGGAAAGCCCTTCCCCCTGCACCCGCTGCCACCCAAAATCCGTCCCCCCGCGCAGCCCACCCCTTCCCGGGAGACCGACATCTGGCCCGTGGAGGATCGCCTCCGGGAGCTCACAGGGCAGGACTTCCACCGCATGCTCGACTGGCCTGAGCGCGCCACCCTCGCGCCCCCCGTCTCGACACGCCCGAAGGTGTTCCTCGAGACCAACTTCCTGCAGACCCTCGGGCTGCCATCCACCACGGTCCAGCATAACCCCGGCCACCTGATCGAGTTATTTCTCCGGGTGGGCTACCACCTCACGCCGCGCCACGTCCTCGGCCTGAGTTTCGCGTTCGGATACGGCGACTATGAATACCACGATCTCGGCGGTGGTGAACACACCTACCGGATGGGAGAATATGCCAATCCCTTGTATTTCTTCTACCGGTACTCGATGGATACCCATCCCGTGGAAGTGCAACTTGAACCCGTGGTCGCCGAGGTGGAAGACTCCAGAACCGATGAAAACAACATCATCCTGGGCATCCGGGTGGGCGCCGCGTGGGTCCGACGCAACGGTCCCATGCGCTTCGGCGTCGAGGTGCGGCTGGACCTCTTCCTGAAGTTCGTGCAACCCTCGGTGTCCCTGATCTACGGCATCAACTTCTGAGCGGAGCCGACCATGCGACACACGTTCTCCCGCCGCGTACAAATTCGACTCGCCGTCGTCGTGCTGCTGTTCCTGGTGCCCGCCTGCACAGGCACGCACACCCTGCGCGTCAGCGTGCCCGTGTCCGAGGCCCCCACCGTCGGTGCGCTGACCCAGCCGGTGCGCCGCGCGGCCAGGGACCGCAGGCTCATCGCCGGCAGTCCACGACCCGTCCAAGTCGGTAAGATCACGCGGGTCCGCATCATCGGCCCACGTCCGGCGCCGCGCCCCCTGGTCCTGCCCTTTTTCGCCGAGGTGCGCCCGCCGTTTCTGGTCGTCTCCGACGGTGCAGGTCGAAAAACGGAGGTTCTCCTGGGCACGATCCGGCGCCTCGAGGTGGACTCCACCCTGCCCGGCACCGTCTGGCGACCCGCGGACTACCTCCTGCTGGGCGCCGTCACGCTCTTTTCCATCCTGACCTACGGATTTTTCATCATGGTGGCGTCGGACGACTGAAGACGGTGGACAGATTCACGGATGGACGAAATGAACGCGCCCCGTCACCATCCCGGGGAAGGAGAGACAGATGCCCGATTTCAACATGGATTCCCTGACCTCGAACCCGCCGCCCCGGGATCCTGCCTTCTGCAGCGTCATGACTGGACACTTCGCCCCGTGGTACGGCTTCCTGGGGTTCGGCGTGCTGTGGTTCTTCGTCGCGGGAGCCGTCACCGGCGTGGCCCTGCTCCTGGAGGTGCTGATCCTGTCGGGGGTGGTCAGCCAGAAGCCGTTCCCTGCATGGATCGGCTGGCTCCTCACGCTCGGCGCGCTGGTGACGTTCCTGCTGGCCTGGTGGCCGTTCGCGCGGTTCGTTCGGCGCCACCGCGGGGAGGCCCGCCGCCTGTTCCGGGACGGGCAGGTCCTCGCGGGCACCTTCGAGCCGCCCGATCTCCTGAGCATAGGCGCCGTGTTCAACATGAGCGCCCGCACCCGGGGCACCCGCGCCCGGGTGCGCTTTGACGTGGAGGGGATCTCCCACACCGCCGAGTTCTTCTCCTCGCGCCCCATCGACGTCTCCCCGGCCCGCCCTTGCTCGGTCCTGTTCGAGCCGGGTTGTCCCTACGTCGCCGTCGTCCCGCGGGAGGGCGGCTTCGTCCCGGCCCGCTGGAGACGGGGTTGAACACCCAGGTCGTTCGCCTCGACCGTTGGAACAGGTTTCCCTTGGAAAACCACCGCCACATGGTCATACTCAGGGCATGCACCTGAAGCGAATCTGGCCTTGCCTGCTCTTTTTCACCGTGCTCGCCGGCTGTGCCGCCGAGGCGCCGCCGGAGGCGGGAAGTCCGACCTATGACTGCTCGCGGATCCCGGCGGCTCCGCTGGAGATCAACGAGCTGGCCGCCCCCCGCGGTTCCAAGGATCTGGCCTTCGACGCGTTCGGGTACGTGACCGGCTTCGACGGCTTCTCCCTGGTGCGCGCCAACCTCGCCGGAGACACGCAGGTGCTGACCACGGCGGACTTCGGAGGGGAGGGACCCGACGGCCTGGAGTACCTGCCCGACGGCCGGCTGCTGGGCGCCTCGCAGAACCAGGGCGTCTTCACGGTGACCCCCGACGGCGCCATCAACTCCCTGCTGCCCGACCTGCGCGAGGTCTTCGGCCTCCTGCTGTGGCCCGACGGGATGGTCTACGCCGGCGACAACGCCAACATCTATCGCATCGATCCAAGGTTGGGCACCGCCACCGTGCTGCTGCGCGGACAGGATTATCCAGAACTGGGGGAGTTCCGTCCCCGTATCGTCAATTTTACGCTTGATTATTCTACCATGATCATCGGCACCCACGAGAACCAGCTCTTCCGGGTCCCCGTCGACCCGGCGCTGAACCCGGTCGGGGACCCCGTCTTCTGGCTGGACGTCGCCGGCAGCTTCAGCGGCGTCGATGGCCTGGTCGTGGACGTGTGCGGCAACTTCTACGTGCCCTCCTATCCGGACGAACTGTACCGCATCACCCCCGACGGCGTCGCCCACCTCTACCACAAGTGGGCCGGCGTGGAGGCGTTCGGCCATGGGGTCCGCTGGGGCACCGGACGCGACGGCTGGCGCGAGGACGCGCTGTACCTGCCACGGCCCTACGGCGGCTACACGGTCGTCGAGGTCGTCACCGGCGTGCCCGGACGACGGCAGATGCCGGAACCGCAGCGGGGGGATGCGCACCTGCTCTCCTGTCGGACCGGGTCCCCAGGCTCCCGGGCCGGAGCCCCCGGCTCACAACCCGCAAAAACAACACTGATGCTCCTGACGATCACCCTTTTCCTGCACCTGCGGACACGCGCGCGACGGCGTGGACGACCTGGAGGTTCCCCATGACCGCACGATGGATTCACCCCTTCCTGTTCACCTCCCTCCTGTTCCTGCACCTAGGTGGCTGCGCCGGCTCGTCCGGGGAACGGACCCTCACCACCGAGCCGCGGACCGCCGAGGCCGGGCCCACGACGACCCCACCGGCGGATCCCGGCGCCGGAAAGGACGATCCCCAGGTCTTCGGAAGCTCCGTCGACGTCCCTGTTTCAACCACCGGCGGGGACCGCGACGGCGACGGCATCCTGGATTCCTCAGACAAGTGCCCGGACGATCCCGAGGATCTCGACGCCTTCCAGGACGACGACGGCTGCCCCGACGCCGACAACGACGGCGACGGCATCCCGGATGTGAACGACCAGTGCCCGACCGACCCGGAGACCCTCAACGGCTTCCAGGACGCCGACGGCTGCCCGGATTGACGTCCGCGGGTTCTTGCCCTGCCCCTGCCCTCGGTCACGCCAACTGGACATGGCCCCAGCACTGAGGCGCGTCAAAGCACGCGCCGGATCATCCCAAACCGGGCGCCCGCCCGCCACCGGAGGCCACAAAGTGGCCGGAACATCGCTCCAAGGTCTTCATTCGTGTTCAGTTGATTTTACCGCTGAAAGGATGAGCATCGCCGGGTCGCCGCGCGGCCCGTTCCGTGGACTATTTCTTGCGGGTTTTTGTGAAGTCCCAGACGCCCATGCCGACGAGGATCGCGCCGATGCCGGCGACCACGCCGCAGGCGAGGTTCTTGCCGCCGAGGTTGTACAGGGCGGCGATGATCGCGTTCATGCGGCGGGTGCGGTCATTGGAGTTCTCGAAGTCGGTGAAGTACCAGTAGAGAAAGCCCGCCAGCGCGAACATGAACAGGCCGAAGCCCACGGTCTTCCACCAGGAATCCCCGCTCTCCTCGGTCTCGTTCTCCTCTTCCTTGTTTTCCAGTTCGTCGGACATGATCGTGTCTCCTTCTTCCTGTGTTCCTGTTGTGTTCATCCAAACGACGCCGTTTGAATGGTCCCCATGTTGCCACCCGGGTGCGGGCGTTGCAAGCTGTTTTCTATTCGCCTTCGTCGCCGCCTTCGGCCAGGCCCAGTTCCTTGATCAGGCGGTGCAGGTAGGGGCGGTTGACGCCCATCAATCGTGCGGCCTCGGACTTGTTGCCCGCGGTGCGCTCCAGCGCGCGCAGGATGTAGTGACGACGGAAGGCCTCCACGGCCTCCTTGTAGGGGAGCTCCAGCTCCCTGGTCCCCGGTGGGGAGTCGTGCGATGCGTCCTCCGACTTGGCGGTGCGGTCCGTCGACGGCGCAAGGACCGCGGCGCCTCCGGTCACGGGCAGGATGACCCCCTCGTCGAGCACGGGGCCCTCGCTCAGCGCCACGGCGCGCTCGATGACGTTGGCCAGCTCGCGCACGTTGCCCGGCCAGGGGTAGGCGCGCAGACGGTCCAGGGCGGCCCGGGTGAAGCCGGTCACGCGGCGGCCCATGCGACGGGCGTGCAGCTCGAGCAGGTATTGCGCCAGCAGCGCGATGTCCTCGCCGCGCGCGCGCAGCGGCGGCAGGTGCACGGGCACCACATGGATGCGGTAGTACAGATCCTCGCGGAAGGTGCCGGCCTTGACCATGGCCGACAGGTCGCGGTTGGTGGCCGTCAGGATGCGCACGTCGACCTTGACGGGCGTCTCGGAGCCCACCGGGTGGAACTCGCGCTCCTGCAGCACACGCAGCAGCTTGGACTGCAGCGCCAGCGGCATCTCGCCGATCTCGTCGAGGAACAGCGTGCTCCCGTCGGCCAGCT
>PHBF01000454.1 GCA_002841905.1 Deltaproteobacteria bacterium HGW-Deltaproteobacteria-17 | reverse complement strand
CCGCGAGTTTGAGCAGATGGAGCTGGAGTTCTTCTGCGCGCCCGCCGAGGAGATGCCGTTGGTCTTGGTGATCGTGTCCATGTTGCCGCCGGCGAGGCCGATGTTCGAGGGGAAGATCAGGCCGGTGGGGTTGCCCGACGCCGAGTTGGCCAGCAGCGAGCCGCCCCACTGGACGCCGATCTCGCGCAGGAACGTGGTCTCGGCCTCGACGATGCGGGCCTCGATCTGGACCTGCGGGGTCGGCAGGTCCAGCGAGCGGATGAGCTCCTGGGCCACCTTGAGCTTGGCGGGCACATCCACGTAAATGATCACGTTGGTGCGCTTGTCGAAGGTCACCTTGCCACGGGAGCTCATGACGTTGGACTCGATGGTCTTGGCGATGTCCTCGACGTTGGAGTAATTGATCGGGATCAGACGCGTCTCCGTCGGGATCATCTTGACTTCGGTCTTGGTGCGGGCCAGCTGGTCATCCCGCTCCTTGGCGAGCTGCTCCAGCGTCGCGATGCGGATGATGTTGCCGCCTTCGTTGACCCAGTCGAGGTTCTTGGACTTCAGGATGACGTCGAAGGCACGGTCGACGCGGACGTTGGTCAACTTGATAGTGATCGATCCCTTCACGTCGTCAGGGATGACCACGTTCTTGCCCCACACCTCGGCGACGAGCCGGATGACGTTGTGCAGTTCGGCGTCCTTGAAGTCCAGGTCGACGAAGCGACCGGAGTAACCGCCCCTGCTGCCGGTGCCGGAGGAGCCGGCGGGCCGGATGCCCTTGCGGGGGCTCGACGGGGCTGCGGGCAGGTTCTTGACCGCGGTCTGGGTGTCGACATAGCCGCCGACCTCGGAGGGAGCGACCGAGGATTTCTGGTACTTGCGCACCTCGGCGACGGTCTTGGGCACCAGGATCAGGATTTGGGCGCCGCTGCGTCGCACCTGCATGCTGCGGGTGCCGGCGGTGTGGATCTCCACGACCGCGTTGCGGGTCTTCCCGGTGGTACGGTTGAAGGTCAGCACGCGGGAGACAGGTCCCTTGTAGGAGGTCGTGTCCATGTTGCGGCGCAGGTCCTGGCGGAACTGCCCCTGCGGGAAGGTCACGGTCCACAGGTCACCCTTCTGGGACAGGGTCTCGGGGCCCGGCTGGGAGGAGAAGCGCAGCACGATGTGGTGCGACCACGGGGAGTCGACGAACTCCACGTGTTCGATCTCGACGGTGGAGCTGCCCGACGGGACCTCGCCTGCCACAGGGGTCTTCGGCGCCGGAGCTGGTGCGTTCTTCTCCAGGGCGCTGACCTTGCGTTCGGCCAGCTGGGCCAGCTCCTTCTCCAGTTGGAGCTTGCGGGCCTCGAGCGCGCGGATCTCGGCTTCGCGGTCGGCCTTCTCCTTCGCGGATCGGGTCTTGGTCGATTTCTGCCGGTTCATCTCGTCGAGCTGGCGGGCCAGCTCCACGCGCTTGCGGTCCAGGTCCGAAAGTTCCGTCTGGGCCTTGATCTTGTCCAGCTCCAGCTGCCTCAGGGTCTCCCGCGTGACCTCGAGCTGGGCCAGATCCTTCTCCAGTTTCTGCTTGCGGGTCTCCAGTTCGCTGATCTGGGCGTTGCGCTTCTTCAGTTCCTCGGGATCGACGCGGCTGGTCTTCGGTGCGTTCACGGTCTTCTCCAGCTCGATCTTGCGGGACTTCAACGCCTCGAGTTCGGACTGGATCTGGGTCTTGCGCGAGTCCAGCTGCCGCAGGGTCTCCTGATCCTGCTTGACCTTCTCGGC
>PHBF01000037.1 GCA_002841905.1 Deltaproteobacteria bacterium HGW-Deltaproteobacteria-17 | reverse complement strand
ATCGCCTACACGCAGCCCGCCGGCGTGACCTGCACCACCCGGGCCTGCACCACCGACGCCAACTGCGACGCCGGGGAGACCTGCGCCTTCTGCTCGGGCGTCAAGCGCTGCACCTATCCCAAGTACGTGCTGCGCGACACCGGCTACAACGCCACGGGCAACGCCAACGGCCTGTTCGACTGGATCGAGGCGCTCTTCCGCAAGGACGGCGGCACCACCGACCCCTACACCGTCCCGATGCTCCTCAATCCCATGCCGTACTCCTACAACGACCTGCGCACCTACCGTGGCGACACCTACGTCGACAAGCTCTGGGACTGGGACTATCAAAGCCTGTCAAGCACCTCGAGCACGTTCTTCTCCGACGGCGGCACGTACCCGCGCATCTCCAACGAGCTCGAGTACATGATGAACACCGGCGGCGGCATGATCTTCGAACTGACCGACTACGACGGCGACACCCTGACCGCGCCCGCCTGGACCTGGTGGACCTACGGCGGCTACACCTACGGCCAGTACCCCAACTGGCAGTGGCCCAACTTCACCCTGCCGCCCCGGCGCGACGTCTCCACGACCAACAACAACGGCGTGCCCGACTACGACACCAACGGCGACGGCTCCATCAACGACCTCGACCGATCGGTGGACATCGGCACCTTCGACGCGGGCACCGAGCTGGTGTTCTTCCTGAACACCTACTGGCGCAACTACTCCGTGCGCTACGAATCCGTGGCCATGAACCGGCGCACCGTCGGCAACAACACCACCAAAATGTACCTCGAGGAAGCGCGCACGTTCACCATGCCGTTCTTCAACAAGTCGCTGCTCAACCCCGACAAGTGGCCCTCGACCACCACCGGCACCAAGACCATGAACATCGGCTGCCCGTTCAACGTGACCTCCAACGGCTGGACCTGGAACGTCACCCTGTGCCAGGTCGGCACCGGCGCGCTGAAGACCCTCACCAACACCTTCAGTTTCTCCTGGAACAACTACTATGTGGGGTGGCTCGACGCGGCCACCCTCACGCGCCTGAACTCGTCGGCCTACAACTTCCTGCAGATCCCGCACGAGACGGTCACCTTCGACATCATGACCGACGGCTACCGGCAGCACATGGCCCTGGGCGCCCCCTCCAACGACCCCACGCGCTGGCTGCTGGGCTTCCAGATCATGTACGACGGCGGCGCCACGGTCACCTCGCACCCGGCGTGGCCGGACTGGATCCACAACTCCTTCAACCACCTCGTGTTCCTGGTGAACCGCCAGAACGGCGGCGAGGCGATCTCCAACGTCATGAGCAGCGAGATCCCGCCGGCCCAGCTGGCCAACACCACCATCACGAAGGTCAAGATCAAGAAGAACGACTACATCCCCATTCCGCCCTGCACGCCGTACCCCGACACGCGCATCGACTACTACATCTCGGTCTCCGAGCCCCCGGTCTGGGTGAAGGTCGAGTTCCCGCCGGGCTCCAACGAGACGACCATCGACCTGGCCTCCCTGGGCTACACCGGCGCCTACCTCCGGTGGAAGGTCGAGATCATCTCCAGCGACGAGAGCTGCCAGCCCGAGGTGCGTGACGTGGACATCGGCTACGAGGCCCTCAAGGGCGGCGAGTACTCCTTCTCCACCTCGCTGCCCCTGGCCAACGTCCTGTTCAAGGGCGTGCTCGAGACGCCCACCTCCGGGTGGACCGTCACCGGCAACGACCTGCGCAACCGCGGCCACTTCAGCCTGTACGAGATGTACGCCCCCGAGACCCCGACGATCACCACGGTCACCGAGAAGTGGGACGCCGGCACGGTGCTGGCCGCCCGGGATCCCTCGTCCCGCGTGATCTACACCCACGCGGGCACCACGCGGCTGTCCTTCACCAACGGCACCAACACCTGGCTGCTCAACGAGGTCCTCTCCCCGACCGACCGGGCCCTGCGCCACAACGGCCGCGCCGTGTACGATCTCAACGAGAACTTCGCCGCCGACGACAACGACGCGCGGCAGATCATCCAATGGACCCGCGGCTACGAGTATCCCCTGCGCACGGCCTGGCCCGCCACCGTCCCCCGCCGCGCCTGGCCCCTGGGCGCGATCCACCGCTCCACGGCCGCGATCGTGACGCCCCCGGGCTACCCCAACTGGCTCAACCAGCCGGGCATCCCGGCCGCGGTGAAGAGCTCCTACACGGCGTGGGCCAACGACCCGCTGCGCGCCGAGCGCCCCACCATCGCGGTGGTCGGCGCCCAGGACGGCATGCTGCACGCCTTCAACGCCGGCTCCTTCCGCCGCGGGGACGATCCCACCACGGGTGGCACCGAGCAGCGCGGCTACTTCGTCAAGTCCGGCACCGTCCGCTCCTACGGCAACGGCGCCGAGAGCTGGGCCTGGATCCCGCCCTCCCAGTTGAACAACCTCAAGAACAACTACGTGCGGGACTACTATCCCGAGCAGAACCCGTGGGCCCAGATCAACGGCTCGGTCACCCTCGACGACATCCTCGTCGGCTCGGCCTGGAAGACGGCCGTCTTCTACACCCACGGCGTCGTGCATCCGTTCCTGTCGGCGCTGGACGTGACGACCACCACCGATCCGCAGATCCTGTGGGACCACGACTGGACCGACGCCGACTTCAACGGCACCTACCAGCCGCCCGCGCTGGCCTGGCTGAACTCCCCGGGCTACGGCGGCCAGGGGAGGACCTGGGCGACGATCACCACGTCGGGCATGAGCGACGCCTACGGCGACGTCTACCTCTACGTCATCGACGCGGACAACGGCAACACGCTGCCCAGCGGCAAGATCAAGCTCAACACGGGCTCCGGCGCCCAGGCCAACCAGGCCCTGGGCGTGTGGGGCAGCCCCGTGGTGGTGGACTTCAACGAGGACGGCTACGCCGACCGCGTCTACGTGGCCGACACCAACGGCCGCATCTGGAAGCACTACTTCAACGGCACCAACCTCAACCGCTGCATGGTGGCCAACGTCGGTCCCGAGCCGATCTTCGTGACACCGGCGGTCAAGGTGGCCCAGGACGTGAGCACCGGCCAGAAGGTCGTCACCCTGTACTTCGGCACCGGCGATCATCCGGAGCAGAACGACACGCCCGTGCCTCCGTATCACTTTTACGGCTTCGTGGACCGGGACGCCGACGGCGCCTGCTCGACGGCCGAGATGATCTACAGCCTGGGCCTGTCCATCGACGAGAAGGTCTGGGCCGACGCGTTCATCTCCGGCGACGAGGTCTACGTCGGCACCTCCAAGGGCGACAAGGCCGACATCTGCGATGAGGACACGGGCAATCCCGGTCGCATCTACATCCTGTCCGTGGACGCCGACGGCTCGGGCCTGCCGATCCAGATCACCCCGTCGGTGGCCGCGCCGGGCAACGTGGTGTCCGGTCTGCAGGTGTACGACGAGCACCTCTTCGTCAACAGCCTGGGAGGCAAGACGAGCATCGTGGGCGACTCCAAATGGAACAACACCTCGGCCTCCTCGGCCTCCTCGACGGGAGTGGAAGATGTCTACTGGAAAGAAGAATAACCCCGCTGCCAAACGCCAGCACGGCATGACCCTGCTGGAGGTCATGATGGCCTTCACGGTGCTCCTGGTCGGCCTGCTCACGCTGTTCAAGGTCGCCACCGTCGCCTCGAGCTCCAACGTGCGGACCCGCCAGTTCCAGAACGCGCTGACCAAGGCGCAGGACGTGCTGGAGATCATGAAGGACGTGCCCACGCAGACGCTCGCCTGCCTCGCGGGCGGCACGGCCGCCCCCGGCTGCTACACCTCCTGCGTCAACGCCGGCGCCGACCCCCAGACCTGCGGCGTCGCCCTGGGCACCGACGCGGCGTGGTACCAGGACACCCACGGCATGACCTTCATCCCCGTCATCACGGCCGCCCCGGCGGCCTTTGCTTCCACCTACGAGGTCCAGGTCGTCATCACCTGGGTCGGTGACGAGAGACCCCCGAAAACCCATAATGTCATACTGAAAACAATGGTGTATCGGCCATGAAACACGCACAATACGGCTTCACACTCATTGAAATGATCATCGCCGTGTCGATCTCGGCGGTGGTGATCGCCGGCGCCATGTCGGTCCAGCTGGTCTTCCACCGCTCCACCAACGAGGAGGAGAGCATCGCCGACATGCAGGCCAACCTCGACGGCATCCGCTTCTATGTGCAGAAGAGCATGCGGCAGGTGGGCGCCGGCCTGGGGGCCTCCGTCTCGTTCTACAACTGCCGCGGCGGCGTGGAGACGGTCAACACCATGGGCGTCCACAACAGCAATTCGATCCCGGTGGTGCCCGACCTCACCGACGGGGGCACCGACACGGACCCGGACTGGATCGAGTACACCCTGGCGAGCAACCTCACGGTCACCTACATCGACGGCCAGTTCTCGCGCTCCTGGGCCGACGTGAAGGACAACACGGGGTTCTATCACAAAAACGTCCTGGGACTGACCATCAACGGCGTCACCTGCCTGATGCGCCTGACCAACACCGTGTCCAACGCCCACGGGGACCGGCTGCACTTCGCGCCCGCCCACGGCGGCCCCTTCTGCATGAACCAGGTCATCACCATGGAGTCCTGCGGCGTGTTCACCAACGCCGCCCAGACCCCCTCCTCCCCGATCCCGATCATCAACCTCGGGGAGTTCCCGTTCCATGCCCTGCGCGTGGACGACACCACCTCCCCCGGCTCCCCGATGCTCATGCACGGCGTGCGCATGATGCAGGACGACTCGTCGGACTACATCTGGACGCCGCTGGCCCTGGGCGTCGAGGACATGCAGCTGGCCTTCCACGTGGACACCTCCGATCCGCCCGACGATCGCGGCGACGTCTGGGTCTCCTCGAGGGACACGCTGGCCTCCGAGGTCGGCCGCATGCGCGCCCTCCGGATCTCCATCGTGATCCGCACGCCGACCCCCACCTCTCCGATCGCCACGGCCCGTCCGGCCTACGAGGACCGTCCCGCGGGTGGCTTCGACCGCTACAAGCGCCGCACCATGCGGTTCGTGGCCAAGATTCCCAACCGTCCGTCGGCAGGAGGTACGATCTGATGCGCCCGCGAAAAGCCGCGTTCACCCTCATCGAACTGATGGTCGTGCTCGTGATCATGTCCATCCTGGCCGCGATCGCCCTGATCAGCATCAACGCCCGGGCCAAGGAGGATGACATGCGCCAGACCGTGGTGCAGTTCATCTCGATGGTCAAGGAGAGCCGCCGCGTCGCGATCTCGCTTCGGCAGCGGGTGACCTTCGAGTTCACCCAGTCCACGTTCCGGTGGTGCGTGGTCGACTGCACCGTGGTCCCCAGCCCCCAGATGCCCCAGAGCCGCGTCTTCCGCGCCTCCCGCGTGAAGGTGCTCAAGTACACGCGGGCCTCCGTGATCCGGAACATCCCGGCGGAGGCCTTCACGGCCGTGGATGTCGGCGCAACCCACCGCTTCTACTTCGAGCCCGACGGCACCATGATCGGCTACACCGACGACACCATGCCCCGCGGCATCACCCTCTACTTCCAGCATGATCAGTTGGCGAGCCTTCAGGTGCGCGTCCCGATCCTGCCCCTGGTGGGCACCCCGACGATCATTCCATCCTGGTAATCCGTTGAGTCGGGACGGTTTTTGCGTTACCATGCCGCCCGGAGTGTTCATGCAGGCTGCCTTGATTGCGAAAAGTAAAAGAAACACCGTGATCCATCCGCGGCTGCAGTTCCAGTCCCTGCCCGCCTTCGACCTGGAAGCCAGGATGGCCGCCTTCCCCAGCTTCCTGCCGTTCCCGGAGAAGGACTACCACCAGTTGACGGTCATCTTCGACTGGGACCACAAGCTGCCCTCGCGCAAACTGTTCGCCCGCGTGCTGGGTTTCCACACGCCCGACAGTTTCTCCCTGGCGCAGCGTGAGATCCAGGCGCGCAGGCTGGAGATCGCCCCCCGCAACGAGTGGCCCGAGTTCGACGTCCACGACTTCGAGGACATCCCCGCCGACGAGAGCTACCTGCTGCACCTCAACCTCGAAGGCGAGGTCCGCAAGGTCGAGTTCCTGTCGGCCTGGAAGCAGTCGTTCCAGGACATGGAGCGGGAGCGGGTCCTGCAGGTGCTCGAGCGGGACCCCCAGTACCAGGAGGTGCTGGCCACCCGCAAGCAGAGCTGCGGACCGGCCCGCATCGTGATGTGGGTGCCGCCGTGCGTCTCCAGCCAGATCACCTGGACCGTCGACGTCCGCGTGCTGACCTTCTGCGACGGCCCGTCCTTCTGGGGCCGCTTCTTTCTCGTGGACCCGCTCGAGGGCGTCGTCCGTCATTCAGGGAACTTCCACGTGAGGTCATAGGCCCATGCATCTGCTCTGGCTGCTAGTCACCCTCCTGAACACCCAGACGACCGAGATCGCCCGCATCGAGAAGGCCGCCGCCGGCAAGCCGGTGCGCATCCTGGTGCCCACGGTCTCCACCTACGCCAACGTCAACGCGGGCTGCGACATCCATGACGCGCCCAACGGCAAGGTGCTGCTGCAGGTTCCCCGCGGCCTGTCGGCGCACATCCTGGAGACCCGCCAGGGCTGGCACCGGATCGCCGTGCTGAACCCCTTCGTGCTCGAGGGTTGGATCCCCCAGAAGAGCGCCGCGTTCATCATCAACGCCAACACGCTGTTTTATTCCTCGGCCACCGACACCGAGGCGCGGGGCCTGGTCAACCAGGGCGTCATCGTGTTCCCCGGCAAGGTCTCCGGCGAGCTCACGGAGGTGACCGTCCACCATCAGACCCCCATCCGCGTCTGGGTCCCCACCGCCCGCATCGGCGTCAAATTCGAGAACAACACCAATCCGAACTACCGGTACAACAGCCGGTGGAACCGCTATGTCTTCGAGTGCAGCCCCGGCCCCCTGTACGCCGGCAAGAACTCCAAGGTGGTCGTCGCCGAGCTGCTGGACAAGGCCTACTTCAAGAAGGAGACCGAGGGCACGGACTGGATCGAGATCTCGGTGGTGTCCGACTACGACATGCGCTTCAAGGCCTGGGTGCCCGCCAAGCGCATGGGCACCCAGAGCCAGTATTATTACAACTACCAGTACTCCTTCCGCGTGGGCCAGCTGCTGACCGACTCGTGGTTCGTCGGCGGCTTCCTGTTCTCGCGTCCGGTCTCGGCCCAACTGCAGCCCGACTCCTCCGCGCACCGGATCCACCTCCGGGCGGGGACGCCCATCTCCCACATCGCGCGCGATTCCAACGGCCTCTTCGCCGTGACCTTCGGCCGCCGCAACTACTACTACCGCCCCACCCTGTCGACGCTGCTCGACGCCCTCGAGGGCGTCAACACCTCCCAGTACTACATCTCATCCTACGAGCAGATGTGGATCATCAAGACCTGGATGCCCCTGACGCTGATGGACGTCACCATCTCGGACGTGCAGTAGAAGAAGAGACTAGGGAAACACGACCGGGACCGGCGTCACCTGCCTGGGTGTCGCCGTGCCGTCGCCGAGCATGCTCCAGCCGTTGGAACCCCAGCACCACACCGAGCCGTTGGTGCGCAGCGCGCAGGCGTGCGTCTCTCCGGTGGCGATCTGGCCCGCCCCCGAGTTCAGCGGCGCCGAGACGGCGGCCGGGACCGTACGCATGGTCGTGGTGCCGTCGCCCACTTGACCATCGGAGTTGGCTCCCCAGCACCAGGCTGATCCGTCGGTCTTCACCGCGCAGGTGGCGTTGTCGCCGCCGTCGATGGAAACGGTCGTTCCCGCGCCGAGGCCGTTCACGGCGACCGGATAATTGTAGGTCGTGGTGACGTTGATGCCCAACTGTCCGAAGTTGTTGTACCCCCAGCACCAGGCCGAACCATCGGTCTTCACCGCGCAGGAGTGGTTCCAGCCCACACCCAGGTGGGAGGCCGTGGTCAGCCCGGAGGTGGTGACGACGGCGACCGGCGTCAGACGGTTGGTCGTGGAGTTGTCGCCGAGCTGGCCGCTGCCGTTGTTGCCCCAGCACCAGACCGTGCCGTTGGTCTTCAGCGCACAGGAATGATAGATGCCCAGGGACACCCTGGAGACACCCGTGAAGGAGGCGATCGTGATCGGCGAGGTCCGCTGGGTGGTCGTGCCGTCCCCGAGCATGCCCTGCTGGTTGTAGCCCCAGCAGGAGACCGAACCATTGGTCCGCACCGTGCAGGTGTGATAGACCCCGCAGGCAACGTCTCCGGCCGTGATGCCCGCCAGCTGCACGGGGCTGTCGCGCTGCGTGGTGTCCCCCACGCCCAGCTGGCCGAAACTGTTGTACCCCCAGCACCAAAGGGTGTTTCCACTCTTGATCGCGCAGGTGTGATAAGCACCCAGTGCCACCTTGATCACCCCCGACGTCATGCCGGCGACCGGGTTGGGGAGCGTCCGGCTGTTGGTCGTGCCGTCGCCCAGACCACCGGTGGCGCCGTTGCCCCAGCAGTACAGGGCTCCGGCCTGGGTGAGCGCGCAGGTGTGCTCGTCGCCCACTTCGACCTGCGTCCACCGGCTGCAGGTCGAGAAATCGAACCGGCAGGCGCCGTCGCATGTGATGGACCCGCCCGGAAAGCCCCTGGTGTTGCACGTCTGGCCGTTCAGGTTGGCGCCATCACACTCCTCGTCTCCGAGGATGACGCCGTCACCGCAGGAAGGCGTGCAGACCGACGGCGAGGCCGCCGTGCAATCCCAGCCCCCCTCGACCGTGCAGTTGTCGCAGCCGTCCCCGGCTCCAGCATTGCCGTCGTCACAGTCCTCACCCACCTCGAGTTGTCCGTTCCCGCATTCACTCAGGCAGGCGGAGGTGTCAAAGGCGCAGGCACCATCGCAGATCAGAGCGCCGGAAGTATAGCCCAGGCTCTCGCAGGAGGCTCCCCCGAGATTGTCGCCGTCGCAGTCTTCGGCGAAGGTGGACTGAATCGTCCCGTCACCACACCGGCCCGCCGCCACGCAGGCTGAATCGTCGATGGTGCAAATGTCCGTGCAGACCATCTCCCCGCCGTAGAAACCCTCCGTCAGGCAGGTCACACCGTTGAAGTTGGTCCCGTCGCAGGACTCCGAGCCGGCCACCACGTCATCGCCGCACGAGAAGACACACACCGAAGGGGAGTTGTCGTCGCAACTCCAACCGGCCTCGACCGCACAGTGCTGGTCGCAACCGTCATCAAAATCGGTGTTGCCGTCGTCGCAGGCCTCGCCGGTCTCCCGCGTACCATTGCCGCACTGGCTGGTGCAACCTGAAAGGTCCAGCAAGCATCCGGCACCACAGGTCAGGCTGCCTGCGGTATAGCCAAACGTTATGCAATTATTCCCCTGCAGGTTCAGCCCGTCACACTCTTCCGGGTCTTCTACGATGCCGTCACCGCACTTCCCTCCACAATCGCCCACATCATACAGACAGCCTGCAGTGCAGGTCAGGACGCCTTCGACATTGTAATGCCCCAGCGAAGCGCATGTTTGCAGTTGGAGGTTGCTGCTGTCGCACTGCTCTCCCGGATCGATGAAGCCGTCCCCGCAGCTGGTCTCGACCTTGACGCCGGAATCACACGCCACGAGGATGAGAAACAGGAAAAATGGCAATAGGCTGCTCTTCATGGAACACCTCCAATGGAAAAGGCTGTTGATCCTTCCCACCATACCCTCGAATCAAAAAAATTCAATGCCCGTGACTGGCCGATACCGCACCGCACCCAAACACCCACGTCCTTTCTACAGCGGGGGCATCAGCACGAGGGTGGTCACCGTGGTCGCGGGAAGCGTGAGGATGCCGGCATTGGTGCCCGAGAGCTGGAACGTGTCGACCTCGGCGGGGGCGGGGGAGTCGGGGCTGAGCTGGAAGACGCGGCCAAACGCGAACTGCTGGTAATCGCGGGCCCGGATCGAGACGGTCACGGGGACGTCGCGCTTGTTGATCAGCACCAGGGTGGTCTCGTAGTCGATGCCCTCGCGCTTGGCGGCGTAGGCCGAGAACGTCTCCGTGTCGGAGACCTCCACGACGAGGCCCCGGGGGCCGAAGCGCGAACCGCCGCCGTCGAAGTTCAGGAACATGTCGAAGGCCGCCCTGATGAAGGCGTCGTCGGTGTCGCCGAGGTGCCACAGGTTGGCCGCTTGGACGCCCTCCCGGCCGAAGATGCCCAGCACGTCGGCCTGGGCGATCGCGCCGCAGATATGGGCGCCCCCGCCGTAGTAATACTCGGAGACGGAGAGTCCGGTCCCCGGATAATTCGCCCCGATGCGGCCGAAGAGCCATGGAAGCAGCATGATCGGTCCTCCGAGGACGTCGTTGGAGATCCATGAGTCCTCGACGTACCCGGGATCCCACAGGCTGCGGGGCGCCTGCATGCGCGCCGCGCAGATCGCCGCCCCGTCTGCGTCGGAGGTGATGCGCTCGCCACCGCCGCGGGCCTCGGGGTACCAGTGCACGTCCAGTACGTCGAGCAGCCGGGCTCCGTGCTCGGTCTCTGCCTGCGCGAACGTCTGCAGGAAATAGTCGATGAAGTCGCCGTGCTCGCCCGCATCAGGGGCGCCGGCCAGCGAAACGAAGCCGTAGTAGCCGAAGCCGGCGTAACCGTAGATCCCGGCATCCGGGGCCACCTGACGCACGGCCGCGGCCAGCGCCACGCTCTTTTGCCCGACCTCGGCGTAGGTCGCCGGATCGGGATGGATCTCGCTGTGGGTGGACGACCAGAGGTCGGGCTCGTTGTCCAGCGAGAACACGATGCGGCCGGCGGCTGCGGAGAACTCGTCGAGCAGATGTGCGGCGAACTCGTCCTGGTACACGCAGTCGTCGTCCGGATCCGGTGGGAAGGCAAAGGCCCCCGGCTTTTGGGGACAGGCATCGACGAAGCGGTCCGTTCCGGCCTCGGAGCCGTCGCCGGCGACCGGTCCGTCGAAGTCCGCCGCGACCCTCCCGGCCATGGCCAGGGTGACCATCACGTGGGCATCGCCGTCGGCCAGCGCCAGGCGCATCCGCGCAGCTGCGGCCTCGCCGGGAGTGGTCCCTCCTCCGAGATAGGCATCGTTCTGCCAGTTCCAGTCATTTCCGGCGTTGGAGGCGTTGTTCTCCCAGTTGTAGGCCGACCACCGGTTGCCACCGATGCGCCAGAAGGGGATGCCCGTCTTCGGAAGCGCCTCGGCGCCGCCCATGTTCATGCCGTAGATCAGGGGGGAGATCGCATGCCCGGGCTCGGTGGCGTCGACGAACACGGTGATGTCGGCGGGCCCCGGCTCGTCGGGCTCCACCACGATCTGGTTGTTCGCGTTGTTTACATTGTTGATATTGTTTGCGTTGTTGAGATTGTTTGTGTTGTTTGCGTTGTTGGTGCCGGTGGACGGTTCGTCATCGCAAGCCACCACCAACGACAACCACAGCGCCATCATCCAAATCGTCTTCTTCATCGCCATCATCCTTTCGTGGGCACGGACCGGCACCCCGGCCCGGACAGTTCGCTGCGTCCTCCGCTCACGGGCGTCACCTTTATCTGCACGCCGATGCGCTCCTTCATGGCCGCCACGTGGGAGATCACGCCGATGAGCTTGCCATCCTGCCGCAGGCCGGACAAGGTGGCCAGCGCGTTCTCCAGCGTATCGTCGTCGAGCGTCCCGAACCCCTCGTCGAGGAAGAGGGAATCGACCCGGACGTTGCGGCTGGACATGCGCGAGAGCCCCAGCGCCAGCGCGAGGCTCACCAGGAAGGTCTCGCCGCCGGACAGGTTGCGCGTCGAGCGGATCTCCCCGGCCTGGTAGTCGTCGACCACGGACAACTCCAGGCTGTCCTTCTCCCGCACCAGCAGGTACCGGTCGGACAACCCCCGCAACTGCCGGTTGGCGTGACCGATCACCACGTCGAGCGTGAGCCCCTGGGCGAACACACGGTACTTCTTTCCGTCGGCCGAGCCGATCAGTTCATGAAGTTGTTCCCAGCGCTCCTGCTCCTGTCGCTGGTCCTCGATCTCCTTCAGTTTCCGTGCGTGGTGCAGCTTGAGCCGGTCGTTCTCTCCGATGAGCTGGCGCAGGCGGCCCAGCGCCTCGAAGCACTCCTTCTGCACCGCCTGCTGCGCGGAGATCTCCTGCATGATGCTTTCCGGTGAAGTGTCCGTGATCGCCAGGGCCCGCTGCATGGCCAGCCTGGAGCAGAGCCCGGTCCGCGTCTCCAGCAGGGAGGCCCGTCGCCGGACAAACCCTGACGCCAGGTGCTCCAGCTCATGTCTTGCGCCGTCGGGCAGGCGGGCGGAGAGGTAGTCGGCCGGATCGGAGAAGCCGGCGCCGGCCAGCACGGGGACGAAGGCCT
>PHBF01000453.1 GCA_002841905.1 Deltaproteobacteria bacterium HGW-Deltaproteobacteria-17 | reverse complement strand
CCGCCGGCCCCGGTGCGACCGTTCAACCCGTTCCCGGCCACGCGCGGCGACATGGTGGACGTACTGCATGGTCAGAAGGTGGCCGACCCCTACCGTGCCCTCGAGGACATGAACCTGCCCGCCACCAAGGAATGGGTCACTCGTCAGAACGAGTACACGCGCAAGTTCCTCGGCGCCCTGCCCGATCGCGAGGCGATGGAGAAGCGCCTGGCCGAGCTCAACTACATGGAGTGGGTCAGCCCTCCGCGGCGCAAGGGCAAGCGCTACTTCTTCGCACGCCGGCACCTCGACCGCGAGAAAGTCGTGTACTACTGGCAGGAGGGTCCCAAGGGCGCCCCCAGGGTCCTGCTGGATCCGAACACGCTCAGCGCAGACGGCTCAGTCGCGATCAAGGGCATCTTCCCGTCCCATGACGGCAGGACCGTGGCCTACCTCAAGAGCCTCAACAACGCCGACCACGCCACGCTCTACGTGATGGACGTGGCCTCGGGCAAGGTCTCCACCGTGGACGTGATTGACGGCGCCCGCTACGCCAGCCCGTCCTGGGACGAGAAGGGCAAGGGCTTCTATTACACGCGCATCCCGATGGATCCGGCGATCCCGGCCATGGACCTGCCCGGCCACGCGGCCGTGTACTATCACAAACTGGGCACCGATCCGAAGACCGACCATCTCGTGCGCGACAAGACCGGCGACCCGCGGACCTTTGTCGGCGCCGACGTGTCCCGCGACGGGCGCTGGCTGGTGGCGGCGGTCCAGTTCGGCTGGACCAACGTGGACCTGTACTTCCAGGACCTCAAGGAGAAGCACCCGCTCTGGAAGCCCCTGGCCGTCGGCCGCGGCGCGATGCACCTGATCGAGATGCACAAGGGCTTCTTCTACATCGCGACCAACGATGGTGCGCCCAACTACCGCATCTACAAGGTCGACCCCCGCAAGCCCGCCATGGCCGACTGGAAGGAGATCGTCCCCGAGCAGAAGGACAAGGTCCTCGACGGCTTCTCCATCGTGGGTGGCAAGCTGGCTCTGTCATACCTGCATCAGGCGAGCTCACGGCTGGAGCTGGCCGACCTCGAGGGCAGGAACCGGCGCGAGATCACCCTGCCCGGCATCGGTACCACCCCCGGCCTGCAAGGCGACCCCGACGACGACCGCGCGTTCTACAGTTTCTCGTCGTTCACCAGCCCGCCGATCGTGTACGAGACGTCGGTGAAGAAGGGCGGCAACAAGATCTTCTTCGAGGTGAAGCTGCCGTTTGACCCGGCGCCGTTCACCACCACGCAGGTGATGTACAAGTCCAAGGACGGGACGCCCGTCTCGATGTTCCTGATCCACCGCAAGGATCTCAAGGCCGACGGCGGCACGCCCTTCCTGCTGTACGGCTACGGCGGTTTCAACATCAGCCTCACCCCCACCTTCTCGGCCACCCGCATGGTGTGGCTCGAGTCCGGCGGCGCCATCGCCATCCCCAACCTGCGGGGCGGCGGCGAGTACGGCGAGGACTGGCACAAGGCCGGCATGCTGCTGACCAAGCAGAACACCTTCGACGACTTCATCGCGGCGGCGCAGTACCTCATCGATCAAAAGTACACCACGACGGCGCGGCTCGCGATCCAGGGGGGCTCCAACGGCGGCCTGCTCGTGGGCGCGGCCATGGTGCAGCGGCCGGATCTGTTCCGTGCGGTGGCCTGCCACGTGCCGCTGCTGGACATGGTGCGCTACCACCTGTTCGGCTCTGGCAAGACCTGGATCTCCGAGTACGGCTCGG
>PHBF01000452.1 GCA_002841905.1 Deltaproteobacteria bacterium HGW-Deltaproteobacteria-17 | reverse complement strand
GCTGTGATCCAGCACGCCCCTCATCATCGAAATCGAAATCGAAATCGAAATCGGGATTCGGTTGCGGGAATCCTTTCTTCGTTCGCGAACTGAGAGGTCAAGTCGAACTTCTTGCGATCACCCTGGTGGCGTGGTGCGGCACGATTGACTTTGGCCGCGGGAGCAGGGTACCTTGCTGCCAACGGGGGTGGCCCATGAACATGCCGCGCGCGAACCTGTGGATCCTGCTGTGCCTGACGCTGCTGCTGCCGGTGGCCTGCGACGATGCGTCGTCGAAGAACAACGGCAACAACACGAACAACGTCAACAACACGAACAACGTCAACAATGTGGTGAACCCGGCGTTGGTGCGCATCGACGTGAGTCCGGAGGCCGCGACGCTGAACCCGGGCGGCACCTTGCCCCTGGCCGCCTCGGGCACCTGGGACGACGAATCGACCCGCGACGTGACCGGCGAGGTGGCCTGGACCTCGGACGCGACGGCGGTCGCGACCGTGGACGCCTCGGGGATGGTGACGGCCGTGGCCCCGGGCGCTGCGACGATCACCGCGGCGATCGGCGAGGTCACCGGGCACGCGATGATCACGGTCGAGCCGGTGCTGGCCGACGTGGCCCATGAGCGCGAGTTCCGCGCTGCCTGGGTCGCCACCGTGTGGGGCATCAACTTTCCGAGCAGCACCTCGTCGATGACCGCACAACAGGCGGAGTTGATCGACATCCTCGACGCGCTGGCGGCCCACGGGTTCAACGCGGTGGTCTTCCAGGTGCGGCCCGAGGGCGACGCGCTCTATGCATCGACCCTGGAGCCCTGGAGCCGCTTCCTGACCGGCACCATGGGGCAGGATCCGGGGTATGATCCGCTGGACTTTCTCATCACCGAGGCCCACGCCCGCAACATCGAGGTCCACGCCTGGCTCAACCCCTACCGGGCCCTCGTCAGCCGCACCACGACCACCGCGGCCGGGCACGTCTCGCGGCGCTTCCCCGAGTACGCCTATCCGTGGGGGGACAGCCTGCTGTGGATGGATCCGGGCGCCGTCGTCGTGCGCGACCACATCATCTCCGTGGTCATGGACATCGTGGAACGCTACGATGTCGACGGCATCCACTTCGACGACTATTTCTATCCCTGGCCGGCCACCGGGTACACGTTCCCCGACGCGCCGCTGTACCAGGCCTACACCGCAGGCGGCGGTACGATGAGCCTGGCTGACTGGCGCCGCAACAACGTCGACGAGATGATCCGGATCATCGGCGAGGACATCGCCGCGGTGAAGCCCCATGTGCGCTTCGGCATCGGCCCCTTCGGCATCTGGAAGGCCGGCGAGCCCGCGGGCGTGACCGGCACGAGCCAGTACGACGTGCTCTACTCGGATCCCAAGAAGTGGATCCAGGAGGGCTACGTCGACTACATTGCGCCGCAACTGTACTGGCCCACCACCTCGTCGGGGCAGCCCTACGAGCCGCTGCTGACCTGGTGGGCCGGGCTCTCTTCGGAGCGGTACATCTTCGCCGGCAACGCCCTGTACCAGCTGGGATCCAGCGGCTCCTGGACCGTCGACGAGTTCCGCCAGGAGGTGCAGATCGGGCGCGATCTGCGGTCCTCGGGGTCCATGGGCAACATCTTCTACCACGTCGACAACATCCTCACGGACAGGAGCGGGGTCGCCTCGATGCTGTCGGACGAGTTCTACCACACCGCAGCGCTGACGCCGCCGGTGGTCGCCGCCAGTGGCGACGTCCCCGCCTGGCCGCAGGTCACCGTCGCCGGGGG
>PHBF01000036.1 GCA_002841905.1 Deltaproteobacteria bacterium HGW-Deltaproteobacteria-17 | reverse complement strand
CGATGCCGCCGGTGCAGGCCGGTCCGGCGGTGCAGGTGGTGTACTGGCACAGCCAGTCGATGGAGACGCCCGCGTTCTTCCAACTGACGTGGCAGTTGTCACGGATGATGGCCTGGTCGGCGTTGGAGATCACGAGCATCTCGGCGTTGCCGTCGCCGTCTACATCGGCCACCAGGCTGTACTCGGCGTCGGTGCGCGACGAGCTTGGGATCTTCGGGTCGACGAGCTCGTTCCCGGTCTGCCCGTCGTAGATGTGGAAGAAGCACTCGTCGTTGTAGAGCACCTCGGCGATGCCGTCCCCCTGGAAGTCGAACACGGAGGAGCCCGTCTGCGAGGAACTGAGATCCTGGGTGGGGGTCTGCCAGAGCATGAGGTTGGTGGCGCCCGACGCGCACAGGCCGCCGATGCGCAGCGGAGGGTCCCAGCAGTCGGGATCGTACACGACGTAGAAGGCCTGGCCGGCCGTCGAGATCTCGGGCAGGCCGTCGCCGTCGAAGTCGGCCACCGTGGGCGCCCCGCCGCTGCCGCCGCCCGGGATCGCCACGGTGGAGGAGAGGATCGAGCCGCCGGCGCCCACCAGGATCGCGCCGGTGCGCCCGTTGAGGATGAAGAGGCTGGACCGCACGAAGATCACCTCGGGGCCCGGGATGTCGGGGAAGATGTCGGCCACGGCGATGAAGCCCGCGGTCTGGGTCAGGGCGTTGCTCCACAGGGGGACGCCGCCCGGGGTGGCCGGATCGATGGTGATGGCCTTCTTCACGTCGACGATCTCGGGGAAGCCGTCCTCGTTGAGGTCGGCCACCGTGGTGTTGAAGGCGCAGCCGGTGGCCGCGGCGAAGTCCAGCGCCGGGTTGGAGATGTCATGTCCGTTGAGGGCGGTGCAGTACACGAGGACATCGGGCATGCCGTCGTGGTCGAGGTCCGACACATGGGGACCGCCGGTGATGTTGACGGCAACGCCGGCGGTGCGGCGGCCCGTGCACGCGGGATACAGGGTGCGATCGCAGACCTCGGTCAGGCCGTCACCCTTGACGATCCGTATGCCGCCGCCGTGGATGTTGTAGACGATCTCCAGCGCCGGATCGTCATCGAAGTTGGCCAGGGCCACCGAGGCGCTGCGGTAGGGTTTGGGGCCCAATGGATCGGCCGCCGAGGGGATGGTGAACAGCAGGCGGGGGTTGCCCGCCCCGTCGCCGTTGCCCGAAAGCGCCACCAGCAGGGTGTTGTTCATGTCGGCCCCGGCGTACACGGGGAAGACGACATCGGGCACGCCGTCGCCGTCGACATCGCCCACGGCCGGGCTGGCGATGACGTTGCCGTAGAACACGGCGTTGTAGGTGATGCCGGGCCAGTACCATTCGATGACGGGCTCGATGGGCCAGAAGGCCGGCTCGCCCGAGCAGACCTCGCCGCCCCCCAGGGGCAGGCAGCGCCAGACGCTGGTGTCGCAGTAGTACGAGTCGTCGGGGCAGTCGTAGTTGTCGCCGCACAGGTTCGAGGGTGTGACGCAGGCGTTGTTCAGGCAGAGGTCGCCGATGGAGCAGCAGGTGTCGAGGTCCGCGCCGCAGACGGTCTCGCCGAGGCCGCACTCGGACACGCAGACCACGCCGTCGAGGCACCGCTGGCCCGCGTCGCAGCAGACCGTCAGGTTGTCGCCGCAACGCTCGTTTTCGCACACGGGCAGGCACTGCATCTCGTTGACGCACTCCTCCCCCTGTCCGCAGCAGGTCATGCGGCAGCGCTCAAACTCGCACGGGGCCAGGCACTGGTTGAACACGCACTCGTCGCCGGCGTTGCAGCAGGTCTCCCCGCACACCTGGTCCTGCGGGCAGGGCACGTCGGGGACGTCGGTCCCCTGGTCGTCGGGCACGTCTCCATCCGTGGGATAGAACCCGGACTCCCCGCTGCAGGCGGAGAACGAAAAGACAAGGATAATCAATAGAAAACGGACGACGATGAGGCGGATTTGTCGCATTTTCGTCACTCCCTTCGCATCCGGCACTGTAGCACAACTCCCGGAGGAAAACACCGTCGCGGCGGCCCGGGCGGAGATCGCCTAGTCGCCGAAGAGCCAGCGGGTCAGGTTCATGCGGCGCTCCACCGTGGTGGAGAGCCCTGCCTTCAGGATCGGGGGCGCACCGGCGATCCGCACGCAGGACCGGCCGCGGGTGATGGCCGTGTAGATCAACTCCCGGGTGAGCATCAGGGAGGGGACCTCGGGGAGCGCCAGGGTCACCTCCGGGAATTCGCTGCCCTGGCTCTTGTGCACCGAGAAGGCGAAGGCCCGCGAGAGCGGCAGCCCGGCGAGCGGGAAGATCCTGAGAAGCTCTCCCTGCAGGAAGGCCACGCAGGTCATCGGCTCCCCCTGCCAGGTCGCGTGCAGCACCACGCCGAAGTCGCCGTTCCACAGGCTGCGCTGGTAGTCGTTGACCTGCACCATCACGGGCTCGCCCGGGAGGAAGCCCGTCGAACCCCAGGGGTGCCTGCGGTGGAAGTCCTCGTTGACCTCGACGGTCCCCCGGGATCCGGCGTGGGTCACGCACAGCACCGGGGAGCTCCCGGCGCGCCGCAGGAGCTCCACGATCTGCCCGTACCGGGGATGCTCCCCGGGCTCGACGGCGACCTGCGAGGGATCCCACTCGAAGGCGTCCAGGGCCGCGTCCCAGTAGGATCGATCGAAGGTCCTGGAGAAGACCTCTTCGAGGAACGCACGCCACTGCACGGCGGTCTCGGTGCGGTGCAGGACCAGCCGGTTTGTCGCGGGAAAGGCGTCGCAGGGGCCCTCCCAGGCCATCTCGCCGTGATCCATGAGGCGGCCGAGATCCCCGGCCAGGCCCTGCTCGGCGCGGTAGTTCCGCTCGAGACGGAAATAGTGGCCGGGGTACCGCGCAGGGCCCTGCTCCCAGCTGGCCTGGAACAGGGCTCCACGGCCCACCGCCGGCAGCTGGTCCCGGTCGCCGATCCAGATCAGGCCCGCCGACGCGGGCAGGGCCCGCAGCAGGGCATGGCAGAGCACCAGGTCCACCATGGAGCTCTCGTCGACGATCACCCAGTCGACCTCCAGCGGCGACCCTTCATGACGTCCGAACCGGTCCGTCGCCGGACGATAGTCCAGCAGGCGGTGCAGCGTCGAGGCGTCCAGCCGTCCATCAAGAATGGCCCCGTCGTACGGACCGACGGCGGCGTGAGGACCGGTTCTCGAAGCCGCCATGCTCCGCAGGCTCTGGGTGATGCGGAATCCCGCCTTCCCGGTGGGGGCGGCGATGGCGATCCGGCCGGCCTCCAGTCCTGGAACCCATCGCCCCAGAGCCCACAGCAGACCATAGATGCAGGAGGTCTTGCCGGTGCCGGGGCCCCCGGAGATCCAGAAGACCCTCCGTCCAGGCACCTGGCGGATCATGCGGCGCTGGACGTCGTCCAACGCGCCGGTGAACCCGTCGAACGGGTCGCCCCGATCCACGGGCTCGTCCGTCGTCTTGAAGCGCTCCCGAAGCAGCCGCGCGCACTCCCGCTCCATCCAGCGTGTGCGGGAGAACTGCAACTGGCCGTCGCAGAACACCAGCGGAGCTACCCAGCCGGGGTTCAGGGAGTCGGGCGACGCCGGCTCCGGGCCGCCGTCCCCGACGAGCACCGTCAGGGAGCGGTCCTTCAGGAACCGGCTGAAGTCCGCCGCCAGCCGGGACCTCTCGTACCGCCCGTCGCCCGTGGCCTCCCGCAGCCGGCGGGCCACCTCGCCGAGCTCCGGTCCCTCCGGATCGAGGGTGGTGTGGCCGCGTCCCTCGGCCAGGAACAGGGCCAGCAGGTGGGCCACCACCGTCAGTCTCTCCGGCAGGGTGAGCTGGCACACGCCCAGCAGGTCCCAGGCCCACAGCACCAGCCCCGGGGACAGCCGTGCCTCCTCGAGGGTCCGGACCAGCGCGAGCAGAGCCTGGGCATCGTCGGGCTCGAGCCCGAGGCCGCCGAGAATCTTCTGGACCAGGTTGGCTTCGTTCATTCCGAGAGCTCCTTCCATGTCGGCCTGAGCAGGACCGCACCGGTGCCCGGACCGAAGCCCCGCACGAACACGTAGAGGAAGCCTCCGAAGACCTTTTCCCATGCCTCCTCCGAGGCGATGCTGAGCATCCGGGCCAGCGCGGCCGCGTACAGCCTGGCCTGCAGCGCGTAGTGCAGCCGGACATGCGCCGCCGATGTCTCCGGCGTGTAGTCGCGCAGCAGGTCCGTCTTCCAGTCCACGATGTAGAGCAGGCCCTCCAGCCGGAGCACGGCGTCGAAGAAGCCCATGACCCAGCCCTCGTCCTGGGGTGGGCGGGACAGGATCGACTCCAGGCCGAGGGCCAGCGCCGCATCGTAGGGGATGCGGAACTCCATCTCCCGGGCGATGCGATCGCAATCGCCCAGGGGGGGCAGTCCGCAGCCGGGGAGGTCCACCGGCGTTCGGAAGGCGAAATAGACCATCTCCCCGACGCGACGCCAGCAGGATTCCGGGAGCGCCTGACGCTCCACCGCGGCCCGGACCCACGCCTCCATGGCGGGGTCGGCCAGCCAGTCTCCGGCGCTCTCGGCGGTGCGCAGGGAGTCCAGGGCGACGGTCTCGCAAAGTTCATGTACGCACAGGCCGGTGCGTACGCCCGGTGGAGGATCGGTCGCCGGCACCTCGGGCAGGGCGTCGGCCACGCTCACCACCCTGGCCTCCTCGATGATCCCGGATCGCTTCTTCAGGCTGGAATAGGAGAACACCGGCTTTCCGACCCGCCCACGCAGCCCGGCCGGCCCGACATCGGAAACCGCCAGACAGTCCGTGACCTCCTCGGCCAGGGTCTCGAGCACGGCGGCTCCGAGAGGCTCCGGTGCTGTCACCTGATCGGGCGCGCAGGGATCGACGCGGCAGTCCCGGCAGATCACATCCTGGATGCGGACCTCGAACAACTCCGCCGTGCGGGGCTCCGTCAGGACCTCGTCGCGCAGCGCCCGCACCCGGTCCCGCACGGTCGCCTTGGCCCCGCGGAAGAGCTCCTTGAACCCCGGCACAGTCCCCGACACGGGATCGGGCAGCGGCTCGGCGACAATCTGCAGATAGCACAGGGCCTTGGCCCGCGTCATGGCCACATACATCAGGCGCTGCGCGTCTCCGAGCTCCTCCTCGTCAAACGACGGCTTCTCCGGATCCTTCGCCTCCATCTTCCCGACGTGCATCACGCGGCAACCCTCCGTCGGGGAGTGGAACTCGTGCACCGGAGGAGAGGCGTTCCGCGAGAAACCTCCGTACAGGAACACCACAGGCGCCTCAAGCCCCTTGGCGTTGTGCATCGTGAGGATGCGCACCGCGTTCTCACCGGGATCGGTGACCTCCATCAGCAGATCCTCCGAGTCGGCCTCCCGCGATCCCTTCAGCACGAGGTCCCGCAGCCTCCCCACAAGCCGGTCTGCGGTCATGGGCCTCGCCAGCAGCTCGTGCCGCAGGATCCCGAAGATCCGCTCCAGGTTGACAGCGTCACGCCGCGTGGAGGCCCCGGCGTAGAGGCGCTCGCGGACGCCGCTCTCGATCCACAGCGCGCTGAGCAGCCGGTCCAGCTCCCCGTCGCGGGCCAGCTCGCTCCAGGAGAGAAGGGTGCGCACCGCCGGATGATGCCGCGGCAGGCCCCCCGAGCGGGCGATCCCGAGGAGATCCATGCCAAAGAAGGGCGTCACGAACGCGCGGTTCTGCAGAGACGGGTGCTGCGGACGCAGGACGGCCTCGAGCACGTCGAGGAGCCCGCGGGCCTCCGGTCCCTCGAACAGGGTCTGGCGGCGGTAGAACGAGAACGGGATGCCCCTCTCGCGCAGGACATCCGAGACGATCCGTCCCTCGGCGTGCTTCTGGACGAGGATGAAGACATCCCGGTAGCCGAGGACCCGCGGGACCTGGCCTGGTTCGGACAGCCGGGCGCCGGAGCGCAGCAGCCCGCGGATCTCGTCGGCGACCTGGGCGGCCAGATCGTAGGGCCGGCGGGCCACCTGCACATGGGGGCAATACCGCTGCCCCAGGATCACCACCGGAGGGCGGAACGGCTCAAGTCCAAGGCCGGGCTTCCCGCAGACCAGCGGGTGATCGTAGCGCACGTCCTGGACCGTGAAGACGCTCGAGGGCTCACCGTCGCGGAAGAAATGGTTGATCGCATCGACCATGCCCCGCGTGCACCGGTAGTTGCTCCCGAGGTGGACGTGGACGCCGCCCGCCGCCACCAGGTGACGGCGCGCCGCCTGGTACGTCAGGATGTCCGCACCGCGGAAGCGGTAGATCGCCTGCTTGGGATCCCCCACCACCACCAGGGCGCCGTCGGAGCGGTCCAGGAAGAGCCGCCGGAGGATCTCCCACTGCACGGGGTCGGTGTCCTGGAACTCGTCGACGATCCCCACCCGGAACCGTTCCTGCAGGCCCCGCACCAGCTCGGGGCCCGTCGACGGATCGGCCAGCGCCAGGGCCAGACGCTGGATCATGTCGCCGTAGGTCATCACATGGCGCTTCCGCTTGGCCTCGTCGAGCGCCTCGCGCACGGACGGGAGCAAAACCATCACCCCCATGTGGCGGAGGTAGCTCCTGCGGCCCTCAAGGGCGCGGGGCAGCACCAGCCAGCTCTCCAGCGCCTGCCTCAGGGAAGGCTCCAGGCGGTCGAGGGCGTCCTCGCAGGCCTTGAGGAAACCCTTGAGCGGGGCCTTCTCCGCCATCATCAGGACCATCAGTCCGTCCTCCCAGCAGGCCGCGTGTTCGAGCAGCGCGCTGACGAGCCCGGGGTAGTGCTGCTTCTGTTTGTCCCTGGGGCCGGTCCTGGCGAGCACCGCTTCGAAGGCCCGACGCAGCTCCGGGGTCCTCATCCGGGCCACGGCCGGTGCGGCCACCCGCTCGATTTCCCTGGCGAAGCGAAGCGGCAGCGCCGACTCGGAGCAGTGCATCAGGGCCTTGGCCACCGTGTCATGGCTGAACTCCCGGAGCAGGGCCAGCAGGACCGAGGAGGCCACGGAGTCGCGGTACCAGGGACCCCGGATCAACTCCCGCAGCACCTCTGGAAACAGATCCTCCAGCGACGCCAGGTCCTGCTCGAAGGGATACGGCGTGTGGATGGAGAACCAGGAAAGCGCGAGCTGGGCGAAGCCGTGGATGGTGGTGATGGTGGCCGAATCGAAGGACGACAGCGCCCGGCGCACAAGGGGATCGGTCCCGGCCTCCCCGCTCAGGCGCAGGCGGACGCGGTCCCGCAGCTCGGCGGCTGCCTTGCGGGTGAAGGTGACCAGGAGGAGCTCGGCGATGGGGATACCGGCCTTCACCCGGTCAAGCACGAGGTGCTCGATCGTATAGGTCTTGCCCGTGCCCGCGGAGGCCTCGATCAGGGCGCAGGTCGGCGGCGGTCCGGAGAACACCCTTCGCATGAGATCATGCGTCTCCATCGGCATCCTCCTGTCCGTCACCCGAAGGCTGCGCGTCCGGGAAGACACCGGTGACCACCGGCCGGATCCGGTTCAGGAACTGCCAGGCCACGGGTTCCCGGGGGTCCAGGTACAGGCGCCGGGCCAGGGCCAGGGCCCGGGGCACGTCGATCATGGGACGGAGGTTCCAGACCGGCTCCAGGCGGAAGGCATCAAAATCGCTGTTCTCCCAGGCACGGAGCATGGAAGGCGCCCGTTTCGCATACCAGGAATCGAAGTCCTTGAACTTTCCCGAGAGCCACTCCATGGCCAGGTCGGCCGTGAAGACCGCGAGGTTCTCCGGATCGGGGATGGCACCGGCCAGCTGCCCGAGGTACTCCAGGGCCTGCACGGGGTCCGGCCAAGGCCATTCCCAGGAGATCTGCTGCTGGGCCCTCTTGGCGAAGGGCCGCACCAGCAGGATCTGCAGGCGGTCCCGGGCCGCCTCCGGGGCGATGATCCGGTACAGCAGCAGGGCGGCCCAGGCATCGCAGACGCGCGCCACCGGCGTGTCTCCCTGCTTGATGTAGTCCAGCACCAGCAGGACTCCCCGGTCCAGGTGAATCCAAGGAAGCCGGCCGGAGACGACGGCTTTGGCCTCCACCAGCCGGATCGGCGGCGAGGCGTCCGGGTAAAGGGCGGGATCCAGTCCCGGAGAGGCGCGCCAGAACGCCTTCCATTCATCGCGTTCCGGCAGGACGGACGCCACGGCGGTGAGCGCGCCACGCACCGCGCCGCTCAGTTCATCGGCCAGCGTTTCCCGCCTCGCGGCGGAGAACACCCCCGCGGGTCCCCAGGCCTGGGCTGCGGCAGCGTCGAGGAAGTCCGCGGTGTCCCGTACCAGGCGCGCGTCGAGGTCGGGATCGTCTGGATCCGTGCCGGCCGCCAGCTCGCGCATGACGACCCGGTCGAGCCAGGCGTTGCGTTCCCCGGTACCCAGGGCGACTGGCTCGTGCTCCGGCAGCTCTCCAGGGTCCCGGCCCCCTGCGCGGAACCACGTGGAGGCCGTGACCTGCAGGGGAAACTCCATGAAGCGCGAGAACTCCCTCCAGTACAGGCGGTGCGCCCTTTCGTGGGGTTTCTGCGGCTCCGGCGGTGGAGGGATTTTCAGGAACGTCCGCAGCACCTCGGGCGCCGGATCCGGGAGCGCGGCCGGTTCGAGGCCCGCCCTGGCGAGGCGCTCGGCCGCCGCCGCGACCCGTGACGAGCGCAGGGCCACGGGAGCGGTGGGCCTCTGCATCAAGACCCGCTCACCGGGATCCACCGCCTCGATCAACTCGCGGATCACGGTGGCGCGGGCGACCGGATCGCCGGTGGCCGCGTCCCGGTCGCACCAGGAGAAAGTCACCGATTCACCGGCATGGCACAGCGCCGTGAGAAACCGTCCCAGCTCCGTCTCGCGGGACGTCGGTTCCCGGCCCGGCATGCCCTCGGAGGATCGCACGTCCAGCGGCGAAGGCGGGATCTCGCGGGCGACGGCGCCGTCCTCGAGGCCGGCGAAGTACACGTGGGAAAACGGCAGCAACTGGAGATCCGCGACAGGGCCCACCCACACACCCCGCTCGCCCCACGGCGAGTGGCCTGTGCGCAGGTTCGCCACATCCGCGGAAAGAATAGGCAGCACCTCGCGATAGGACAGGCGCGGGTCGCGCAGCCTCCAGAGGGGACGCCGCCCATGGGCCGACAGCGCCTCGACGCAGTGCCCCAGCAATTTTCCATCCCGCTCGGTGCGTGGCGTCACAAGCGACACCAGCTCCGCCTGCAGGAACTCCGTCCAGCCGGCCACGGTGCGAGGTATCGCGCACGCCTCGCAGAACCGCCGCAGGCCGTGCACCACCGTCAGCAGGCGGGCAAGCAGCGGCCACTGGTCGGCCGAGAAATCCAGCGGCAGCACGCCCAGGGAACCAGCCCCCGGGACCTCCAACTGGAGGGCCGCCCCGGGGGCCGACACCGCACCCAGACAGAGCCGCCACAGCGCGCGCTCCCACGAGTGCGTGCGCAGCGCAGGGTCCTGCCCCAGCAGATCCGCGTCCCGCCAGCCCCGGATCACGCCCGTGGCGCCGATCCAGCGACGGATCAACTGCTCCTCCTCGGGCGTCCACACGGCGATGGCAGGGCTGCCCACCAGCTCCATCACCTCCGAGGCCGGGCCTTCTCCGGTCGGCAGCTCGAGCAGCTGGCCCACGGCCTGCAGGACCCGGGACTCCGAGTCGGAGCGCCAACGGACGCGGTGCAACTGCAGGGGGGGGTCCTCCGAGAACACGCTGATCATCTCATCCAGCGCGGAGGGCCCGGCCCCGGCCTCGGGCACCACCACCGCGAAGTCGCACAGACGGAGCCCCGGGTCCGCCTCCAACCGGGCCATCAGATCATCCCGGATGGCCACGCACTCCTCGCGACGGGAGGGAAAGCTCCACACCCGCAGGCTCCCGTCGGGGGCGTTCAGCGCGACGCCCTCACGGTTGTCCAGGATGGCCGCCTTCACGCGGGCCAGGTTCGTTCCCTCCCCGGGATCCTCGTAGACTGTGTGGGTCTGGTATCCGCTCAGTTCATGGCAGAAGGCGACGGGCTCGGCCAGGGGTGCGCCCCAGGCGTCGAGCAGCGGATGGTTGCCCGTCAGACCCTCTCCCCCACCGCTGGACGACCGTTGGACGCGGCGCACCTGCTCGAAGAACTCCCGGCAGGGGCTGAACAGGTACAGGTGGACCTCGGCCTCGGAGGACATCCAGTGCAGGAATCTCCGGTCGCGCAGCGGCCAGGGGTGCGGCACCAGCACGTGCAGTTCCGGCGCGAGCCCGGCCGGGCTGGTGTGCTCCATCAAATCGTCCGCCGGAAAGCCGAACTCCCCGAGCCCGCGGGCACCCTCGAAGATGCGGGTGAACAACTCCGCCTGCCAGCGCTCCACCGGGCCCTCCGTGAGGGTGCGGCCCGCCGCCCACGCGGCCGTCAGTTGCGGCTGCTCCAGGTGGTACCGGCGGAACAGGTCCCCGAGCTGGACGGCCACCTGCCACGCCACGTCGGTCTGCAGCTCCCCCGTTCCCTGAAGCAGGTAGGCCCGCACATCGGTGAACGCAGGCCGTCCGGTCAGATCGGAGAACGCCAGCTCCTGGAAGCAGGCGGCCACCAGGGAGTCGGTGTCGGCCGGCCAGACCCCGGGCCTGTGGATCCGCATCCGGCGGGCGAGCCAGGCGTCGAACGTCTGGATCTCCACCTGAAAGCAGGCGCCGCGGGCCTGGGTCAGGGCGTTCTTGACCACGGAGAAGAAGTGACGGCCCGGCACCAGGACGCTGCGCGGCTCGAACAGGTCGAACGCCCCCAGGCGTTCATCGAGGGCCTCGAGCAGAACGCGGACCCGGTTCGATTCGATGACGTGCAGTGCCATGGACCCTCCCGCAGTCACAGTACTGAATTCTGCCTTGGGTTCAATCATTAATGTGAAAAACTGTTGTTATTGACTTCCAATTCGTTCATTTCAGCTTGATTTTTTCACTTTTCTGTCATTTTCCCGATACGGTGGGCCGAAAAACCGGACAATACCCTGTGCGGCAGGAGGCGGCATGCAGGACTATGTTGGTAAATATCAGTTACTGGAGCGGATCGCGTCGGGCGGAATGGCCGACGTGTACCGGGCCCTGGCGACCGGACCCGGCGGCTTCCGGAAGATCGTCGCCGTCAAGCGGATCCGTGAGCACATGTCCGGGGACCCCGAGTTCATCGACATGTTCATGCGCGAGGCGACGCTGGCGGCCCGCCTGGACCATCCCAACGTGGTGCAGGTGTTCGAGTTCAACCGCGACCGGAACCAGCACTACCTCGTCATGGAGTTCGTGCAGGGGCTGGACCTGAAGACGGCCCTGGAGCGCTTCCCGGGCCCCTGGAACCCCGAGCTGGCCTTTTACATGGCGGCCAAGGTCCTGGCCGGCCTGCAATACGCCCACGAGCTCGCCGACGATCAGGGACGGTGCCTGTCGGTGATCCACCGCGACATCAGCCCGCACAACATCCTGCTGTCGGCCAACGGCGAGGTGAAACTGGCCGACTTCGGCATCGCCAAGATGCGCGACGCCGTCTCCCACACCCACGTGAACATGGTGCGCGGGAAGCTGCCGTACCTGTCCCCGGAGCAGGCGCGCGGAGAGATCATCGACGTCCGCAGCGATCTGTTCAGCCTGGGGCTGGTGCTCTGGGAGACCCTCACGGGGGTGCGGCGGTACGGCGCGGGCCGGGGCGCCGATCCCATGGCCGAGGTCATGGCCGGGCGCTTCCTGCCTCCGAGCCGCCTGGAGCCGTCCCTGGAGGGCACGGTGGACCGTCTCCTGCTGGGGCTGCTCGATCCCGTGCCCGGGAACCGGTTCGCCAGCGCCGCGCAGGCCCGCGCCCGGATCGAGGAACTGTTTCCCCGGGACGCCTCGGGCACGCTGGCCAACCTGGTCCGGGCACACCAGACGGTCCTGCCGCCGCCCGAGGACAGCACGATCCTGCTGGCGCGCGACGAACACTCCGACACGTGGGAGCTCGGGGACCGTGAGGAGGACCGGCAAACCACGCTGCTGGATCGCGCGATCACCCGCGAGGAGCCGGTTCCTGCAACCGAACCCACGGACACGGTGCCCGTGCGGGCCCGCCCGGCGGTGGTCGTCGTCGAGCTTCCTCGCCCGCGCCGCCGCCGTCGCCGTGCGCCGGTCCGGGCGGTCGCCTTCCTGGTGCTGGGGCTGGCCGGCCTCGCTGCCGGCACCTTCCTGGCCCGTCCGGTCCGGGATCTGGCCGCGGGTCCGGTCCCCGCCTTGCGGCGCTTCGAGGCCGTCGCGTCCGCGTCGGAGGGCCGGCCGAGGATCCGCCTCGTCGGCGGACAGTTCGACAACCGTCAGGCGCCGGAGTCCCTGACCGCCCCCGACGGTCGCAAAACGGCCCTCAAGCCGGCGGATACCCAGGGCTTTCTGGTGTCCGACCTGCACTTCAAGGCGCCCGGCCATTACCTGATCAGCGTGGCGCGGCAGCC